>DALYEH010000031.1:11337-12907 GCA_031972715.1 Gammaproteobacteria bacterium
TGGATCTAAGCGCTCCATTAAACCACCATGCGGAGTAATTAAATTTGCGATTAGTCCTAAAATCTTTTCTTGACTGAAAATGCTATTTTTAAATGGGCTTTTGAGGGTGTCATCATTTGCTGCAGTCATATACATTTTACGTAGAAAGTGAGCGCAATTGTTCAGTACCAAATTATATGGCTTTCTATTATTAGGATTTGAGATAAATTGTAACATAGCCTCTAATTCAAAACCTTTAGTACCGCTTTCCTTGTGTACTAGTTGCGTGGTTATTACCTCTTCTGGCGGTGTACCTATAGTTACAAATTTTGAAAGTTCACCTTTAAAACGTTCCGGAGACATATCTGGTGCTATGCGCACGCGCAATCTATCTGTTGCGCTATTCACATCCTTCATAATTACATTATCTGAACTGTTTATTTGCCTTTGCTCAGCATTTTCCAAATTCTGCGCGAATTCTTGTAAAGCACTACGTAACTCCTCAAGACTATTGTTTTTTCTAAACTCTGCAGGGATCAAAGATTCATGTATAGAAGTAGTGATACCTAAAGAAATTTTTTCTGATACAAAAGGTAATATCTTTGATCTTACAACATTTTTATCATGTAAAACACTTATCCCCTTGGTCAATACCTCAACAGGTAACAATAACATAGTGCTAAGGTTTGCTTCTGAAAGCGAATAAAGTATTCCATTTTCTTTTGTGTCGCCCAAACCCACCACTCCGGTTGGACCGAAATTAACTTCTACAGTGTAGATAGTTTGCCCGTTTTCTGTAGTAATAGAATATGGCAGATCACTATCTTTAATGTATTTATTAAATAAAGATTCATCAGAAAAGCGTATATTCGCACCTGCATGACTAGATGTAAAACCACGCAAAATTGCATTTAATCCGCCTTCAAGAATTGGATCAGTGGATTTTGCACCATGTAAAAGGTACTGAATTTCAGCTACTTCTTTGGTCATAGTTACACCTACACTTGTACTAACAATTTGACTCAAAGAGTAGTTAATAGTTCAAATTTTAGGTGTAAATACAGCATATGTAACAATTTAATGCATTAAGCGCAGCACATCATTATAAATTGCCAAAAGCATAATACTAAGTAAAATCACAGCTCCACAAGTTAGGCCTACATTCATGCTGCGTGTTGAAAGTGCTCTGCCACGCACTGCTTCAATGACACAAAATAATAAATGCCCGCCATCTAGGATTGGGATAGGTAATAAATTGATAACGCCAAGGCTAATACTGACCAAAGCTAAAAAGCTGATGAAGTTTTCTATGCCTGCTCGTACGGTCACCCCTGCATACTGAGCTATAGATATAGGCCCAGAAATATGTTGTAGAGAGATTTTCCCAGTTACCATTTTGCCTAAAAATTGTAAAGTCAAAATTGAATAACTATACGTGCGCTCAAGTGCTAAGCCTAATGCCGGTAGTGGAGCGAAGCGTTGCACCCGGATCATTTGTGCAGGTAATATTTGCTTGGCAAATTGAACACCTATAAAACCACTTATGTTACCTTGCCCATCATCTTTACGTACAGGAACTATATTAAAAGTT
>DALYEH010000032.1:0-487 GCA_031972715.1 Gammaproteobacteria bacterium
GAAAATATCATAGCCACGACAGCAATCCACACATAACCTAATTGTACTACTGCCTGTAAAATTTGCAGTTTGGCATAAAAGCCTACTAAAGGAGGAATGCCAGCTAAGGCAAACATAGTCAATAACATTAAAAACGCCAACCATGGATCACGTTTACTAAGGCCACGAAAGTCATCTATTCTATCAGCTTCAAAACCCTGATGCCCTAAATATACAATCATAGCGAACGCCGCTAAAACCATAAATGCATACACTACAGTGTAAAATATGGCCGGAGTATAGCCTGCAACCGGAGCAGCAAATAACCCAAGCAATATAAAACCAATATGGCTAATTGTTGAATAAGCTAAAAAGCGCTTAACGTTTGATTGCACAATTGCAAGCAGATTACCTACTATTACAGAGAATAAGGCTAGCAATAAAAACAACTGCTGCCATTGCACGCTAATGTTTGGAAAAGCTATAGTTAAAAGTCTATACATGACCG
>DALYEH010000032.1:497-1184 GCA_031972715.1 Gammaproteobacteria bacterium
TTTTAGGAATAGTGCCTACAATCATCGTCACAGTAGTCGGAGATCCTTCATATACATCAGGCAGCCACATATGAAAAGGTACCGCACCAAATTCTAAACATATACCACTGATCACAAATAACATGCCTAGGATAAAAATCTGGGAAGTAACATTAGCACTAGCAATCTGCGCAAAATCTATATAGCCAGTGGCTCCGTATATTAAGGAAACGCCATATAATAATAGCGCCGAACCTAATGATCCTATGATAAAGTATTTAAATGCTGCTTCCGTATAGATTGCCTTGCCACGCACAAACACAATCAAGGCATATAATGGTAAAACAAATAACTCTACTCCTAAATATAAACTTAAAAAATTGCTACTAGAAATGACTACCATCATGCCTAAAAGTGATAGTAGACTTAAGACAAAAAATTCACCTTTGAAAAAATCACGCGCCTGCATATACAAGCGCGAATACATCAGGATCGCGGCTAAGAGTATATACATGATGATCTTCATTCCGCAGGCAAATCTATCTACAATAAACGAACTATCGAACAATGTGTAAGATGTAACTGGGATTGTAAAAGAGGTAATGATACCTGCTGCCAGCAAGGTGAATAGCGTATAGAAATAGGCGTTAGATCGGATGCTTTTTGCAAAAACATCTCCTAGCAAAATAATACAGCTCATGCCTAAGA
>DALYEH010000032.1:1194-9976 GCA_031972715.1 Gammaproteobacteria bacterium
GGTCAAAGTAGATGAGAATCATCTTGAGCTTGGTGGGATGTATGTTTTTGAGTCCTTTCGAGGGAAAGGGATAGCCAAGGAGATTGTAAATTTTCTATTGGCTCATGTGACCCCATCTCAGACTGTATACTGCATTCCTTTTGAGCATCTTCTTCATTTTTACAAGCAGTGCGGTTTTGCAAACTGCTCTAATTTTGCATCCGTTCCTGCAAAAATTTTAGACAAATATTTCTGGTGCCAGTGCACTGATTAGCATAGCATCATACTCCTATTTTAATAATTGTGTGGACAATTGTTGCGAAGAGCCTCGCAATATATTTAATAAAGGATTTGGCCACACCCCAAATAAAATTATTGTAAGCGCTAATAACGTACAAACTAACATTTCGTTAATGCTTAAATCACGTAATAGCGCAACAGCCTGCTGTGTGACTTCCCCAAAGATGACACGCTTATACATGTATAACGTGTATGCGGCCCCTAATACTAAAGATGTAGCAGCCAAAAAGGCACACCATACCCCCACCTTGTAGCTTGCAATTATGACTAACAACTCTCCTACAAAACCTATAGTTCCAGGCATGCCAACATTCGCTAAAGCAAATAACATCAAGAAAGTTGCGTATAGAGGCATAGTATTCACAATGCCTCCCAAATCACCGATGGCACGTGTATGCATACGTACATAAATAATACCTACGCACAAGAAGAGTGCTCCAGATATAAACCCATGCGCCAACATTTGCAACATGGCACCATCAATACCTGCAATAGCTGCCTCAGACCCCTCAGACATACCAATCACTTTACATGCTACAAATAAACCTAATGTCACAAAACCCATGTGCGCGATAGAAGAATAAGCAATTAATTTCTTTAAATCCTGCTGTACTAGAGTGACAAAGCCTATATATGTTATTGCAACCAACGATAAGATAATAACTATATTGGCAAAATACATGCTTGCTTGCGGGACAATAGGTAGCAATAATCTTAACATGCCATAACCGCCAATCTTTAGAGTTATGGCTGCTAATATAATTGAACCGCCGGTCGGAGCCTCTACGTGCGCATCAGGTAACCATGTGTGCACCGGCCACATAGGAACCTTAATAGCAAAAGCGATAAGCATGCCCCAAAATATCCACTTCTGCTCGCCCAAATCCAGTGTTAGGGCCTGTAGATCTGCAATGGAAAAAGAATCAGCAACACGCCCCAAATATATAATAACCGTTAACAAAAATAGTGAACCAAACAACGTGTACAACATAAATTTGAGTGTTGCATAGATGCGATTTTCAGCCCCCCATATGCCAATTAGCAAGAACATAGGGATCATCATAGCTTCAAAAAAAACATAAAATAAAATAGCATCTAATGCCAGAAATACTCCGCACATTAAGCCTTGCATGATTAAAAACAGGGCACTGTATTTAAGATAATCCTTATTTGCTATATGTGTCAGCCCAGCAATTAAGACCAGTGCAGTCATAAAAACTGTCAGTGCAGTGAGCAATATTGAAAAACCGTCTACTCCTAATGCATAATGAATGTTTAAAGTAGGCATCCATTCCAGACGCTCAGTTAATTGCATCGCTCCCGTGCCAGCTGCAAACCGCGTAAATGCAAATGTTAGAATACATAGTGTTAATATGCTAAAAACAAGTGGTAAAAACCTGGCCCTATTTTGCCAAACCAGCTTATTTGGAATCGCTAACAATAAAGCACCACTTAGAATAGGTGTCCAAATAATTGAGCTTAAAATTGGTAACGTTAGACTCATAGATAAATCGTCCAAATTATTAATGCTAATAATCCTGAAATGATAATAAATACATAATGATAGAGATAGCCAGTTTGTGTACGTCTAAGTATTACTGCTGTTCTGCCTATACTACGCGCTGTACCATTCACCATTATCTTATCTATGCATAACATATCACCCACGCGCCAGAACACGTTCCCTAGCATACGCACAGCTGGCACTATTAGTTTTTCATTAAAGGCATCAAAACCATATTTTGCCCTCAGCACGTAAGTAACTGCGCGCACATCGCGCTGTAAAACATCCGGCAGCTGCGGATATTTTATATAACATAGCCAGACCAAAGCAAAACCAACTGCAATACACAGGAAAGGCCAAGATATGAAACCATGTAAAAACATGTTTAAAACTCCGTGATATTCCTCAGCCTTAAACATTTCTAAAGTATTATGCTGTGGCATGACATAAATTGCATTACCAAAGAAATTATCTAAAATAGGTCCAGCAAAGAATATTCCTGCTAGCAGCGATGGAATAGCTAATAAAATCAGCGGCACTAAAACTACTTTAGGCGACTCGTGTACATGATCCTTTTTATGTTGCTCGATATTTTCTTGGGCAAAAAATACTAAATAAATCATTCGGAATGTGTATAATGTTGTAAGTAATACTGTGAATAGAGTGACATAATACGCAAAGCTCGCGAATGGTAATGTAGAATTAGCAGTCGCTGCAATAATTAGGTCCTTTGAATAAAACCCAGCGGTACCAGGAAACCCAATTAAAGCAAAACCACCAATAATCATTGTAGCGCAGCTTATAGGCATATATTTACGTAGATTGCCCATTTTGAATATGTCCTGCTCATGGTGCATAGCTATTATTGCTGAACCAGCTGCTAAGAATAATAAAGCTTTAAAAAATGCGTGTGTGAATAAATGAAAAATCCCAGCGGCATAGGCTGATGCACCCAAGGCTACTACCATATAGCCCAATTGCGATAATGTTGAATAAGCTACTACACGCTTAATATCTGTCTGTACGATTGCTAATATGCCCATTAGTAAGCAGGTAATTGAACCTATAAACAGCATAAAGGATAGGATTGTATCGGAATACTCAAAAAGCGGTGACATTCTAGCAACCATAAATATACCAGCTGTAACCATGGTTGCCGCATGAATTAAAGCTGAGATTGGCGTAGGGCCTTCCATAGAATCAGGCAACCATACATGCAACGGTACTTGTGCAGATTTGGCCATGGCTCCAATAAATAAACAGAAACATATAAAAGTGACTACTGACCACTCTACACCAAAATTTAAGCTTAATACGGGATTTGTTTTAGCAAAAGCTGCAGTTTGGGCAAAGATTTGGCTATATTGCAAAGTATTGAAGTAATACCAACATGCCGCAATACCTAATATAAAACCCAGATCACCAACTCGATTAATTAAAAAGGCCTTAAGACTAGCTGCATTTGCTGAATCTTTTTTATACCAAAAACCAATTAGTAGATACGAAAGCAAGCCTACCGCTTCCCAACCGAAGAATAACTGCACTAAATTATTAGCTAACACCAGCATCAACATGCCAAATGTGAATAATGAAATATAACAAAAAAAGCGCTGATAACCTGGATCATCATGCATATAACCGATACTGTATACATGCACCATCAAGGCGACAAAGGTCACTACTGTGATTAATAGCGCGCTTAGCTTATCAAGCATAATCCCTACCGGAATTTGCAGGTACCCTATTTGCCCCCATACATATAAATTAAATTCTGTGTCTGAAAATTTGCCGATCAGTAAGAATATGAAAATCGTGATACTAGCTAGGCAAGAAGCTGTTAAGAGTATGCAGCTAAGCCAACTTGTTAGGTTTCTAGAGAGAGCTTTGTTACCTAAGCCTACAAGCACTGCACTCACTAAAGGTCCACATATTACAATTAGCGACAATGCTTTGAGCAAATCCATTTCTTATCATCCTCGCAATTGATCTAAATCATCAACATTAATACTATGCTTATCACGAAACACCAATACTAACAACGCTAAACCTATAGCAGACTCAGCAGCAGCTACAGTCATAATAAAGAATACTATGGCTTGGCCTGTAATATCGCCCCAAGCATGCGCATAGATTATGAAGTTAGTATTAATAGCCAATAAAATAATTTCTAAACACATTAACAAGAGTATGATATTCTTACGATTGATAAATAAACCCGCAATCCCTATGGCTAAAAGTAATGCACTGAACAAAGTGTAATTGAGCATTATTTACAATCCTCCAGTCGAATACGCGCTTTAGGATCAGCCTGGACCTGCGCAGTAATATTTTGCACTTTGCGGCGCTGTGGACCACGAAAAATCAAGCTAATGGCAGCAATAATAGCAACCAATAAAATTACTGCTGCCACTTCAAATTGCAATAAGTATTTAGTAAATACTAAATTGCCCAGCAACTGTGTATTACTAACCTCGCCATACGATAACAATGTGCTATTGGCTGTACCTATCTTGGCATGCTGCAAAATCAGCGCTATAGCTCCAAACAATCCGGTCGCAAGTATCACTCCTATAGGCAACCATCGCGTAAAGCGAGCTTGTACTGTAGCAAAACTAATATCTAACATCATCACCACAAACAATAGCAACACCATCACAGCACCGACATAAACCAGGATCAAAGTAATACTTAAAAATTCTGCTTCCAATACTAACCAAGTAACGGCTGTAGCTAAAAATGTAACAATCAAGCTCAATACTGCTCGTACTGGGTTTTTGGCACTGATCACGATCAATGCGGCAGTTAGCGCTATGCCCGCAAAAATTGTAAATATAAGGTTATGCATTAAGATTCCTATCTGTATTTAGCATCTTCTTCTTTATCCTCAGCAATCTGCTTTTCATATTTGTCGCCAATCGCCAAAAGTTTTTGCTTATTAAAAATTTGCTCACCACGATGCTCAAAATGAAAATCAGTTATATCGGTTTCGACTATTGAATCAACTGGACATGCTTCCTCACAAAAGCCACAATATATGCACTTAAATAAATCAATGTCATAACGTGTAGTACGCCTGGTACCATCAGCTCTCACCTCAGACTCAATTGTGATGGCTAGAGCCGGGCACACCACTTCACACAACTTGCAGGCTATACAACGCTCCTCGCCGTTTGGATAACGTCTTAGAGCGTGTAGGCCGCGATGTCTAACGGATTTGGGAGTTTTTTCTTCTGGGTACTGAATGGTAATTTTCTTAGAAAATAAGTGCTTACCTGTTAAGGCCAAACCCTTCAATAATTCCCACAACAAAAATGTTTGTATAAATTTAAATTTCATGAAACAAACCATGGCCCTATTTGCATATAAATTGCTACAGCCTCAACTATTATCCACACTAAAGTTATTGGTATAAATACAACCCAACCTAAGCGCATAATTTGATCGTATCTATAGCGTGGGAAAGTAGCTCTAAACCACAATATTTGAAACATCATAAAGGAAGTTTTTATTAGTATCCAGAATGCTGCTGGTACCCAGGTAAAATACTGTTCTAACATAGGCACACCAGCAAATGGTGACTGCCAACCACCCAAAAACATTACTACTGCTAAGAATGAGACTAGGATCATGTTGATGTATTCTGTCAAAAAGAAGATCGCGAACGGTATTCCAGAGTATTCTACGTGGAAACCAGCGACGATTTCTGATTCACCCTCTGCAACATCAAAAGGAGCACGGTTGGTCTCCGCCACTGCGCAGATCCAATAAATCAGAAATAAAGGGAATAAAGGCAGCCAATACCAATGAGTGATCCCACCCTGTTGCTTTTCAATAATTGTAGTAAGATTCATGCTTTGACTAGCCATTAGTACGCCTAGCAGTGCAAAACCCATAGGTATCTCATAGGACACTATTTGCGCGGCAGAGCGCATAGCGCCTAGTAGAGCGTATTTTGAATTCGAGGCCCAACCAGCAATTATAATTCCGTATACACCTAAAGATGTCATAGTAAAAATAAAAAGTAAACCTACATTCAGATCACTAAGCACAATACCAGGTGCTATAGGTAGTACCGCAGATGCGACTAAGGTAGGCACTAAAGAAAGCAGTGGCGCAGTAATAAACAAATACCTATTCGCCTGCGCAGGCATAATTATTTCTTTTAAAAGTAATTTGCATACATCAGCTACCGGTTGTAGCAAACCAAAAGGCCCACGACGGTTTGGACCTATTCTGTCTTGCATGAAACCAATCACTTTACGTTCAGAATAAGTGTATAAAATCACCGTGACGATCAGTGAGGCTATGATACAAGCAATATATACCGCGGTGCTAAAATATTCTAACATTTGCGCACCTCTAATCTAGTATAAGGCTCACCCAAACTCGCTGTATGCAAATTTGCCTGATATATTGCAGCAGTATGATCAGCAATACTATCGTCGATCATTACTTGCAATTTGATTGCTGTTTTTGAATTCTGGCTAGCAACCAATACAACTTCTGCATGCTGCACATTTAAATGCTTTGCCATTTTAGTATTTATTGTGATGATAGGTGCCAATTGCGCATCTTTAGTTGCCTGCAAGGCCGTTGCTCTTCGCGTCACAGCATCAACAGCGTAAAGCGCTAACGGTGCAACGTGGATCAGAACATTATTCTGCATCTTTGTTAATTCTGTTAAGGTATGTTCTTGCCATTTAGGCCAAGGTCTATCTATACGTAAGTTTTGTTGCAGCTCATTTTGTACTTCCTCGAGAGTGTCATACACAAATCCAGGCAAACCTAGCATAGCACCACACATACGTAAAATTTTCCAACCCGGCTTGCTATCAGCAAGCGGCTCAACTGCTGCCGCGAAGGACTGTATAGTGCCGTTGATGTTGATCATACTACCAGCATACTCTCCTGGAGCTGCCAAAGGTAAGATAACTTTAGCAAGCTGTAGCAAGGCATCACTTTGATAACAATTAATTGCAATAATATTTTCTGCCTGTCTTAGCGTTTGTAAGGCTGCTGTTCCTAGAATGCTATCCTGCTCTGGCTCTATACCATACAAAATATAAGTCTTGAGTGGTGTACTCAGCATATCCTTAGCATGCAAACCTATCTGTGTTTTCTTAGTATCATTTAGTGTGCGATGTGGTACACACCCAATAAGCCAAGCACCAGCAGCATTTGCACCGTCACTAAACGCACCACAGTTAGCTTGTATTATCGAGGCTAATAAATTTGCTAGAGCCCAAATTTGGCTAGCATATGGATGCATGACTGCTATTTGCCCAAGGATAATCTGTTTTTTTGTTCCAGTTAATAAGGCTTCTGCGACCTGCTTAGCTTCAGCAGTAATTTCAGTCTTTGCTAACAACGCAGCAACATCGGGGCTGAAAGTATATTTTGTCAATTGCGCTGCTGCTTTTACAATAGCACCTAAGGTAGTAATCAATTCGGCTATAGGCACCACACACTGTTGTGCAGCAAAATTATATGTGTATTGTACGCAATTTAAAGCATAAACTTTACCTGCACGTTTAGTCATTTTACGTATGCGTACACTCGCTAGTGGTTGCTCTTTGGCAATATTACAACCTATTAAGAATAAGGTATCTAGATCAATAATGCTGCGAAAATCAATACCTAAATTCGGATAGCTGGGTGCCGAATTTTGATCAGTAAAGTCCAAGATTCTTAAACGATGATCAATATTGTTACAGCCTAAAGCTCGCATCATTTTTTGTAACAAAAAGTATTCTTCATTACTCACACTTGGTGAAACTAAGACACCAATTTGCTCTGCTCGATGCATAGCTAGAGTCTCTTGAATTATACTCACAGTACTACTTAATGCTTCATTCCACTCCACAGAATGCCACTCATGCTTCTTAAGCATGGGTTTGCGTAATCTCTCTGCGTGATACAGTGCTTCATAACTAAATCTATCTCGATCTGACAGCCAAACCTCATTTAACTCTTCTTTATCTTTGGGTACAACACGCATAATTTTATTTCTTAAAGTGTGTCTAAATAAATTTGCGCCTATACAATCATGCGCAGAAATACCTGGCTTAGCTGTTAACTCCCAGGACCTGGCTTTATATCTAAATGGTTTAGATGTCAATGCGCCGACAGGACAAAGATCAATAATATTACCGGATATCTCTGAGTCAATGGTTTGTTCTATGTATGTGCTGATTTCCATGTGTTCACCGCGTCCCACAGCACCTAGCTCCCGCTCTCCAGAAATCTCAGCACCAAAACGCACACATCTAGTACACTGAATGCAGCGTGTCATTTCTGTTTCAACTAAAGAGCCGATATTATGATCCAAGACCACGCGTTTAGCTTCTTTAAAGCGTGATTCACCTCGACCATATTGCATAGATACATCTTGCAATTCACATTCACCACCTTGATCACAAATGGGGCAATCTAAGGGATGGTTAATCAACAAATATTCCATGACCGCTTGTTGTGCAGCTACGGTCTCTTTAGATTTAGTCCATACTTTCATACCGTCCGTGATAGGTGTAGCACACGCAGGCAAAGCCTTAGGCGCCTTTTCTACCTGTACCAAACACATTCTGCAATTTGCAGCTACCGATAACTTGTGATGATAACAAAAGCGCGGGATCGGGATTTGTAAACGATCCGCTACTTCAATTATGGTAGTGCCTGCGTCGGCATCTACGCTCACTCCATCAATTTCAATCTTTGGCATAAACCAAACCTGTTTCCGGAATATAAGAAATAAATTCTGCTCTAAAATATTTTAAAAAGCTACGGATCGGCATCGCAGCAGCATCACCAAATGCACATATGGTTCTACCCATCATATTAGCTGCGACATTGTCTAACGTTTCTATATCCGCCATAGTGCCCTTTCCATCTAAAATTCTATGCAAAATTCGCGCCATCCAACCTGTGCCTTCACGACAAGGGGTACATTGACCACAAGACTCTTCATAATAGAAATATGATAGACGTTCTAACGCTCTTACC
>DALYEH010000032.1:9986-12703 GCA_031972715.1 Gammaproteobacteria bacterium
CAGCAATTCTTGCTAAGACTTTTACCATACATGTGGACTCATCTAGCACAATTACAGCGCCAGATCCTAGCATTGATCCTGCCTTGGCAAGAGAATCGAAGTCCATGTGTAAATCTAACATGACTTCGGCTGGTAAAACTGGTGCCGACGAACCGCCAGGTATTACAGCTTTAAGTTTTTTATCATTTAACATGCCACCTGCTAAAGCAAGTAAATCCTTAAATGGAGTACCTAATGGCACTTCATAATTACCAGGCTTTTGCACATGCCCAGATACACAAAAAATCTTATAGCCGCCATTATTAGGTTGCCCTTGCTCTAAATGCCATTTCGCACCTTTCTCTAATATTACAGGTACGGTTGCAAAGGTTTCAGTATTGTTGACCGTGGTTGGCAAACCATACAACCCATGCGTTGCGGGAAAAGGCGGCTTAAAACGTGGCATGCCTTTTTTACCTTCTATCGAATCCAGCAAAGCGGTTTCTTCACCGCAAATATATGCACCAGCGCCAGAGATATTGTGCAGTTCAAAATCAAAACCACTGCCCAAGATATTCTTACCTATTAATTTTGCAGCTCTAGCCTCTTCTAAGGCCTGCTCAATACGCATCAATGGTTCATGAAATTCACCGCGCAGATAATTATATCCTACGCTGGCACCCATTACATATGCGCCTATTGCCATCCCTTCTATCACTTGATGTGGATTAAAACGCGTAATATCTCGATCTTTAAAAGTACCTGGCTCTCCTTCATCTGAATTACAGACTATATACTTTTGCCCTGGCGCATCATGCTTGATAAATGACCATTTTGTGGCGGTTGGAAAGCCAGCACCACCTCTGCCACGTAAAGCAGATGTTTTTAATTCCTCAAGAATCACTGCTGGAGAGATCTTCTCTTTAAGTATTTTACGCAACACCTTGTAACCACCTACACTTTCATAGGCTTTCAGTGTCCATGATTCTGGTAAATGCAAAGTTCTAAAACATACTTGATTTTGTTGCATGTTTTACTCCAATTTAGCCAAAATTTTATCAATCTTCTCAACAGTCAAATTTTCGTGATAGTCATCATCTACTTGCATCATAGGTGCGCCACCACAAGCCGCTAAGCACTCAACATAACGTAGTGTAAATTTACCATCACGCGTAGTCTGCATGGGCGCAATATTTAACTTTTTACAAATATGCTCAGCCATCTGTTCACTGCCACGTAACATACAAGACACATTCGTACAGAGTGAAATCGTATGTCTACCAACAGGCGCTAAATTCAACATGCTATAAAATGTTGCAACTTCATATACAGCGATTCTAGGTACACCAATATAATCAGCTACTTGGTCCATTAACTCTGGAGTTAGGTAATTTTTATTCCGTCTTTGTACTAACATCAATGCTGAAATCACAGCAGACTGACGGTGTTCAGATGGAAATTTTTCTAAAATTTTATCAATTTCTTTATAAACTGCGGGAGTTAATGTTTCCATTATCTGTCAATCTCCCCAAATACAATGTCTTGTGAACCTATGATTGCAACAACATCCGCAAGCATGTGCCCTTTAGCCATATAATTCATAGCACTTAAATGCGCAAAGCCTGCAGCACGGATCTTAATTCTGTAGGGCTTGTTAGCGCCATCAGAAATTAAATACACGCCAAACTCGCCCTTAGGTTGTTCCACTGCTGCATAAACTTCGCCCACTGGCAAACTATAGCCCTCAGAAAATAATTTAAAATGATGGATCAAAGATTCCATGTCTTCCTTCATATCTAAACGTGTAGGCGGAATAAGTTTATGATCAGAAAGTGTAACAGGGCCTGGATTGTCACGTAACCAACGCACACACTGCTTTATAATCTCATTTGATTGACGCATCTCCGCTACACGCACTAAATAGCGATCATAACAGTCACCGCGACTCCCGACAGGGATTTGAAAATCTAAGTTTGCATAAGCTGCATAAGGTTGCTTTTTGCGTAAATCCCAAGCATGGCCGCTGGCGCGTAACATAGGTCCTGTAAACCCGAGCTGTAAAGCTGCATCTGCATCCACCACACCAATCCCAACCGTGCGTTGTTTCCAGATCCTATTATCTGTTAATAAATTCTCATATTCATCTACACAATTAGGAAAACGCTTCGTAAAATCTTCAATAAAATCTAATAAGGATCCCTGACGATTGGCGTTTAAACGTGCCGTTTCTTTTTTATTGCGCCACTTAGATTCAGTATACTGTGGCATCCGCAGCGGCAAGTCTCTATATACTCCACCGGGTCTATAGTACGTAGCGTGCATACGCGCACCAGATACTGCTTCGTAGCAGTCCATTAAATCTTCGCGCTCTCTAAAGCAATACAAAAACACTGTCATAGCGCCAACATCTAACGCATGCGAGCCTAACCACATTAAATGATTTAATAAGCGCGTAATCTCATCAAACATACTGCGTATATACTGCGCACGAATAGGAGCAGCCACTCCTAATAATTTCTCTATAGCCAGCACATAAGCATGTTCGTTACACATCATCGATACATAATCTAATCTGTCCATATAGCCAATACTTTGATTATATGGCTTTGATTCTGCTAATTTTTCTGTAGCTCTATGTAAAAATCCTACGTGCGGATCAGCACGAACTATTACTTCGCCATCCATTTCTAAAATTAAACGTAACACCCCATGAGCGGCAGGATGTTGCGGACCAAAAT
>DALYEH010000033.1:0-6778 GCA_031972715.1 Gammaproteobacteria bacterium
CGTCGGGCAATTGCATTAAAATTTCATACAAGATCCCGGATAAAATTTGCATCAATCTAACACTATGTCCAAATATGTAAAAATTTTGCTGTATATGCTCTGGCCAAATAAGTTTGATAGCGCGTTGCTGAATTATGTCGGCATTTACTGCCCTAATATCATGTAACAATTGTCTTACATCTAGCAATTGTGCCTTGACATCTGATAGCAACATCAGAGTGCCATATTTATATTGGGTAGCTAATATAGTTTTATATGTGCTTACAGTGGCACTTAATTCTGAGACTTGCTGCTGGGTGTGCGCAAGTGCAGCAGCGACTAACTTTGCATGCCTATATAATTGATAAATAATGAGGCTAAAACATAATACAATTAACACCATACCTATGGTTTGCAGTACAGGTTGTAACATGCCAGACCAGTATGCGGCTGGTTGTAACACGATCTGTGGTGATTGCAAGCGATTATTAGCAAACTGCAAACGAAACATTTTTGCGTATGTATGCGTATCAGCTTTTAAAAAAGTCTCTAAGGCATTTAGGGCCAATTGCGTATCAAGGTGGCCTAAGTATTTGTCCCCCATATGCACACCATAGCCTATATTAATTAATCTATGTTGCGGCATAGCATCGTGAGTATAGACATTCGACCATTCTAACTGTTTGGGCGCTGCTGCAGCACGCATGTAATACCCTTCGTCTGGCGCCAAGACTAAATTTTCTAATACCCCGCTAGCAGTGACAATCTTCTGAGGAGCATTAAGAGACACGAATTGGATTGACATAGGGACAGTAAAGCCGTGTTTGGCTAGTACATAAATTTGATCTTCATAGCTATGTAAAATCTGACTGATGCTGGCATAATCTTGCTGCAGGATTACTGGTACTATTTGCTGACCTAACTTTTGCAAAAAATCCTTTTGTTGCGCTAAAAACTTATCTAAAGCTGTGTTGACTTGCTGTTGATAGAATCTTTTGGCGCCTGCAAGCTGCATAAAATAATACAGCAAACAACTGCAAATTATCGTGCAAACTACTAATCGCACCCAGAATTTATAATACTTCATGCCAAGATACTACTGCTAACTGAAAAAACACAAACCTATTGTTAAATTAAATTATTATTCCTGCAAATACTAGGGACATATTGATTATATTCTGGTGCAACGTGACATGTCCAGTCTATTCCTATACTCGTTGTTCTGCCTTGCAATTGTAGTATGAGAGGATCGTCTGCAATCTGCGGTTGCTTCAAGCCTATACCAACCTTACTTTTAGTACTCATTTGCGCTTCTATTTCTATTAAATATTTGATTTGCTCTGCATCAAGAGTCATCACATTCATTCTTGCAATATACTCAGATATATGTTTATGGTGAGAGGTACTTTCGTGTCCTAACAATTTCTGAACTGATAAATCCATCTTTAAGCTGTTGGCTGCATTCAACATATGCATTACTCTGGCTTGTATTATATATTTTTCATAGTGTGGTATGCTGACAGTAAATAAAATAGCAGCGATAGCAATAGCAGCTAATAACTCTAAAAGGGTAAATGCGCTATAAACAGACATAGAACACTCCAAGTTAAAAACCTGTAGTGTAGTATTAGCAAATCTGTATTTTAATCATGAATATCTTTATAGAAGTGGCATTACGTATAAGAGTTTAGCATCCTTGCTAGCCAAAATCCGTTTTGACGAATCCCTAATGTGTTTAGAATACCAAAATTAGTGTTGGCCAACATCCGCTTAAAGCTGATTGTAATGTAAGACATTTGCCATAGTGGTGCTGCGCATATACGCACAAATCTTTTGAAGCTTAACTAGATTACGTATGTTCTATAAAATTGCTATTAGGCTCTAATGGTAACATGAAAAGTAAAGCACTGTAAATACCAGCGCTATTCAACACATACTGCTTTCAGTAAATAAAGCTCTCGCGAATATAGTTTCTTTAAGAAATGTTATTGTCGAGGATATTGTTGCGTTGAATAAACTCTTCACATGCTTTAGTTGCTTTTTGAACCTCAGCTCTCACTGCTTGCTTTGATTGTGGATCTGTAATTCTTTTTACAAAATCATTACCTTTTCCTAATAAACCTGTAAACATATCCGCAACTTTACGATGAAACGTTTGTTTAGCGACTGGTATATCACGGGCATAAGCATTCTCAATTGCATTTGCATACCCAACACTCACTTTTAGAGTACCAAGACAATTTATAATTGTTTCCCTATTATCAGTTGATATTGAGCTAGCAAAAATGTAGAAACTTCCATATAATTCTTGTAGTTGCTTTTCAATTTTGCGTAGATCACTCGCTGTCCCACCCGCATACTTGTCATCAAAACGCACTACACTTTCTGAGTGCTTGAGGGTTGCTACACTATCAAGAAGAAATTGCAAATAGGTTTGAACTTCTTTTACAAGATTTTCGCGAGCAGCAGCAGTACTATGTACTGCAACTTTAGCATCCTTGGAAAAAAGATGCGTTTTCTTTTGTCTCATAACCATCACCCAATAAAAACCCTACTGGCTTGTAGACACGAAAATTGCAGCAAAGTTCTATTATTGGTCACACCAAGCAACATTATATTGCGTAAAACTTGTATGTTTATACAGTCATTATCTTTGTATTGCTGTTAACGATTACTCAATTACAATTTATGTCGTGGGCATAAGAATACGCCCAGCGCACAGTTGCTTTTACACTAAATAGACAGGAAGTTAAGCCCGTAAGAAATGTTCTCTGTAATGTTGTAGTTCTTTAATAGAAGCTAGAGCGTCATCTAATGCTCTATGACTTGACTCCTTTACTAAAATTTTCAAAGAACTTACATCTAAATTTCTGTAATGGAAAAACGCCTCTAATTTAGGCATGTATAAGCTTAGAAAACGTCGATCCTGATAAATACTATTGCCGCACATGGGTGAAAATCCAGGCTCTACATACTTTAGTAAAAACTCTAAAGTGCGCATTTCTGCTTCAGCTTCATTGACTGTACTTTTACGCACCTGCTCCAATAAACCAGAAGCACCATGATGCGTAGTGTTCCACTCATCCATATTTTGTAAAAAATCTTCTGGCTGGCTAATTACCAAATCCGGACCATGTGCCAAAATATGCAAATTCATATCGGTGACTACCGTCGCTATTTCTATGATGCGATCTTTCTGTGGCTGCAAACCAGTCATTTCTAGATCCAACCAGACCAAATTATTTCGTTTGTCAGTCATATAACCTCTAAAAAGGATAAATACTTAATTAATTGTATGTTATTCTGTTGCGCTTAGTTATAATAAACAACGTATGAATAAACGCAAAATTAATCAACAACAACAACGACGTATCGCTGCTAAGCAGGCACAGCTTGTAGATTCTGCAGCATTGTCTGGCTTAGTAATCGCACATTATGGCCAAAGCCTAGAAGTAGAAGCTGAGGACGGTACTATCGTTGTATGTAAAAAGCGACAGAATTTGGGCCCGATTGTACCCGGAGATCGGGTCAAATGGCAAAAAGATCCCTCCACGTAAATCATTGCTGACTCGTCCTGATGCTCGCGGCAATCTACATGCCGTAGCAGCAAACATAGATCAAATGTATATTGTAGTCGCACCGGCTCCAGCCCCTAATCAAACCACGATTGATCGCTATTTACTAGCAGCCAATGCCCAACACATTGAGCCTATAATCGTTTTAAACAAAGAAGATTTATTAGAAGAAGAACAGAATCAGTTAGAGCTAAAAGAACTGCTGGCTGTCTATAAAAGTTTAGGTCTTAAAACTATGGTCATTTCCGCAAAAAGATTACAACACCTATCACTGCTACACACAAGCATGGAAAATAGAACCAGTGTCTTTGTCGGACAATCAGGTGTAGGCAAGTCTTCTATAATCGCCACACTACTACCACATGCAAATATAAAAACAGGCGAGATTGCTGCAAACATCAAACAGGGTAAACATACTACCACGACGGCGCGCTTATATCATTTGCCGCAATTGCATGCCAAGATCATAGATTCGCCTGGTATAAGAGAGTTTCCACTCTGGCAATTAGATCCTGCTTCTTTAGCACAAGGCTTTGTAGAGTTTATACCGTACTTACATGCCTGCAAATTTCGTAACTGCCTACATTACAATGAACCGGATTGCGCTGTGACTGCAGCTGCTAAAGCAGGCAAAATTGCAGCCGCCAGACTCAATAGTTATCAAAAAATCCTTGCTGAAATGCAACAAGAACAACGCTAAGGAACCAATTTTGCGTACAATTACCCAATATTTATTACCACATAAAATTATATCTAAAATTGCTCACATTTGTGCAAAATGTGAAGTGCCATGGATTAAAAATTATTTAATCCGCTATTTTCTAGCACGCTACGATGTCAATATGCATGAGGCTATCCAGGAAGACCCTTTTGCATATCGATCATACAATGCTTTTTTTACCAGACACCTTAACGCGAATAGTATTACTAGCCCTGCGGATGGCGTAGTCGCGCAACTAGGCAAAATTAATGCTGATAAAATCATACAAGCTAAAGGCCGCTATTTTTCTGTACAACAGCTAATTGCAGATGATGCCTTGGCTAATACATTTATCGATGGGAATTTTGCTACTATATATCTTGCGCCTAAGGATTATCACCGCGTACATATGCCTTTTGCTGGCCAACTACAAACAATGATTTATGTGCCGGGCAAATTATTTTCAGTCAATAATCATGCTGCTGAAAATATCCCTAATCTATTTGCTCGTAATGAGCGTGTAGTATGTATATTCAAAACAGAAATTGGACCCATGGCAGTTATTTTAGTGGGTGCTATGATTGTTGGTGGAATGGAAACTGTCTGGGCTGGGCAGATCACCCCACCGCATGCGAAACAAATTAGTATCGTGGATTATACTAAACAAGCACCAATACATTTAGAGAAAGGACAAGAGATGGGATTGTTCAAATTGGGATCAACCGTGATAGTATTGTATCAGCCTAATACAGTCAGTTGGGAGCCATATTTAAGCAACAATGTCCCGGTTAGATTTGGGCAAAAAATTGGCGTGATAAAGGATTAATCTGTTTAATATAGGAGCTGACATGCATTTTAGGATCATAACAACATTAATACTTAGCACTTCACTTTTAGTTGGTTGTGAAAAAACTAACCTACAATTCGGTCAACCTAATGAAACACCGGTAATGCATGATGACTTAGGTAATGTGCGTGAAAATATGCAGTTAGAACCTTTGGCTCCGATCTCGCAAGATTCTAGCGTACTGGAAACACCTGCAACACCCCCTGCCAATAAAATTGCCCAACCCAAACGCACCTCACCTAAAGTAAAACCTAACGAACTCGCAATCACAAATGCACCAACAACACATAATCTGCCTACAGTTAACAATGCACCCCCACCTAGCACAGCCACCACCAATTTGAGCACTAACATACAAAATACTTGGCAGCCTAACGAAGGTATTTTGATCCGTAGCAATGAATTATTATTTGGGTTGCAAAAAGAATTAGGTAAAAAGCCATCTGTAGCTGAAATGCAAAAACGTCTACAAACGCATATGGGTTTAACTGCCGCACAAGCACAGACGGTCATTACTGAATTAGGCTTAATTTAATAGAACAGTGCCATCAGCAGTTGTGGTGACAGCAAAATTTTTTCTTTGCAAAACAGTAATTAAGCTATTGTTCCTGGCTAAGTCATCAAAGGCTAGCGTACTAGGCACGGTCTGCCTAGACAATTGTTGTATAATTTTATTATATGCTGGCAAAGTGAGCGCTAAGGTTTTACAAATATCCCCCTCTAGCGCTTGACGCACATTACCAAACAAGGCTGGAACATGCAAATGCAAGGTTTGATGCAGATCTGTTAAGCCGGCAAAAAATCTGCACTTAATAGCCTGCAAGTCTTTAGGATTAATATTCTGCAAAGCAGTAAATAATTCTAAACCGTGTTTTGGATCGTATATACGTAATATGCATGCTAAATGTGCTACAAACAATTTATCCTGTCGTGGTAAATCCTGCAAACCCAATAATTCAGCACGATACTCTAAATAAGGCACTAAAGGATCAAAATTAGGTGTTTCTAACATCTGCATTACGTATGCATACAATTTTTGCATCGCAAGCGCAGTGGCGTTATCTAAATACAACGAGCCATTTTGTGCAATATGGCCCCTATAACCAGACACATCTATGATCCAATATGCGTACCATAGATCTAGCCCATTTTGATCTATAAACCCATGCCTAATCATAGTACGTAAATATTTAAACATGCCTAAGCCATTTTCTGCATATAACATATGTCTAAAATTTGTTTGCGGCGGGAATAATATGTACAATAATTTTTTTGCCGCATCGTCATTTTGTAGAGTCTGTTCAAGCAGAGGATATATTGCGCTATTTTTTCGCAGCGTAGCAGACAAAAACTCAAATTTATCTGGTATTGAGTTTGTTAGCATTGCGTCTTGCGCCAATATTGCTGCGGGTTTGGATAAACTAACTGCAGATAAAATAGTGGCTGTTTGCAGTAAGCTGTAATCAGCTTGAGTCAGTTTTTGTATATGCTTAGATAGTTGAGAAAATGTTGCAAAACTTAAGATATCATGCACATTACCAGCAACTTGTGCTGCAACAAATTCCTTATATGCATTTCTGTTGCCAGCTAACAATAATTGCCCACAATATAAACGGGTTAAGGCGCGATCAACTTCTATTAAGTTAGAACTAGTTTTATCTGATGGGTGTAGATCTG
>DALYEH010000033.1:6788-7607 GCA_031972715.1 Gammaproteobacteria bacterium
AAGCTAACTGAGCAATTTGCGCATTACTGACATGTAAAGCTGGAAATTTTTTTTGAATAGTAGCTCTGATGTCATGTTCCGTATAAGCACACAACACGCTACTGATTGGGCAAATAACCACAAAGAACAATACGCAATATTTTCGCAAAAATGTTTTTTGCAATGCAAATAGTCTAGGCATTATTTAGTGTAAAAAGGATCATACCAAGACGAGTTGATATATGTGGCAGCAATACACAAGGACGCTGCCACATAATCTTATTTAACTCTAGAGACATACTCGCCACTTCTAGTATCGGCTTTGATATATTCGCCGGTTTGCACAAATAGCGGTACACGTACAATCGCACCGGTTTCAAGCTTTGCTGGTTTACCACCGCCGCCAGAAGTATCGCCACGTACTCCAGGATCAGTTTCAACTATCTGTAGAATGACAAAAGTTGGAGGCACTACAGATAATGCCGCACCATTCCAAAGTAGAACCATGCATAAATCTTGTTCTTTAATCCATAGCGCAGCATCCCCGACTGCATCTGTAGGGATTTCATGCTGTTCGTAAGACTTAGGATCCATAAAGTGCCACACCGCACCGTCGTTGTAAAGGAACTGCATTTCAAGTTCATTTACATCCGCAGAATCAACTGTTTCTCCAGATTTGAAAGTACGTTCAATAACGCGCCCTGTTTTCAAATTACGCATTTTAACGCGGTTAAACGCCTGCCCTTTGCCAGGCTTCACAAATTCATTTTCTAATATATTGAATGGCTGTGCATCTATTAAGATTTTTAATCCAGCAGCTTTTCCTAGTAATTCTATTAT
>DALYEH010000033.1:7617-9082 GCA_031972715.1 Gammaproteobacteria bacterium
TGGTACTATAAGTTGCCATAGGATATCCTGTGTAATTGCACCTTCTAAGGGTATAAACAGCCCTTAACTTGGTTTCTTGCTGCTAATAATACCTAAATTGCTTACCAATAAGCAAACATGACGTGCTTTCCCTCCCACATATAACCAGCATGATTTAAACTTATATACATGACTAATATGAGAAGAAAAACTGGCGCAACTGGCCTATCAGTACTAGAGATTGATACCAGCACACAGCCACCTAAAAAGACCGCTGAAGAAATAGCTAAGTGGTGTGCCGCGCTGCCCATCGCAGATACGGGCGTAGCTGCTAAAAAGCTATTCCTACTCTTGAGTGAAATTAGCTCCACTATAATGTCTGCTAAAGAACGTTATGAGGTTATGGAATTATTACGTTCCCCAAATAAAATCATCTGTACCTCACTCAAACGTCACTATATTGAACAACGGGCACCACTAACAGAGAATAAATTAATCATCGCTAATTTGCGCCAAGCACTACTTACAGGTATGGCTGACAACTACAAATTAATTTTAGAGGATCTACACACTAAAGCCTCACTCACAGAAGAAGAAAAACTGTTAATGGCAACAGCTATTGTACGAATTTATTATTATTTGAATGTTTTATTAATTTGTCGCTATCAAATTTACAGTTACACACCTGCAAACTTATGGCATGAGGTGTATCTACTGTATAAATACGCAAAAAAACACAATTTGTTAGAAACAAAAGTGCCATGTCAATTTGCACCTAAACATCAAACATCTATTACAGAAGCATTTATGCATATCATATTATTGTATGCAACTGACCCCTACCAATGGAGACAACGTGAGCAACATTCATTAAATAAAGCTATAGAAATGTGGTCATTATATCCTTCAATTTATGATGCTAAACAAATTGGTGATACAAAGCCCGGTGTATATATTATTGATCTAGATCAAGATACACCACCAACCCCGGCTAGTTTTAGAAATATTCCACTTACTGCAACATGCATAGCTATAGATTTAGATAAAAGTGTCGCTCATTTAAAAGAAATACTCGATAAAATGCAGCAAGATCATTTAAAAGCTAAAATTGAAAACCCTAACGATCCTGAATTTAGCGTTACAGCCCCTACTATTGCCAAGCTGATAAATGTCTGGTCACAACATATTGCTCGTAACTCACCGCGCTTCCCAATCCAAGCGCAGATTAAAATAGTATTTGGTTTAAATGCAGCACATTATTACATCAACGGCGAAAAGGAATTTAATCCGCACCCTAGCAATTTGCAGAGCCACCAGGATGAAACGGGCAAGACACCAAGCAAATCCTTCTCCAGCCATTTGAATTTACAATTGTATGAAGTTACGGAAGAAGAAGAAGAAGAAGACAAAGATATGTTATCTACAACTGAAGCCGAGAATAAAAAGGCCGCCGTGGATAAAGCTGCTTCTGATAAAGCGGAACTTG
>DALYEH010000033.1:9092-12646 GCA_031972715.1 Gammaproteobacteria bacterium
GCTGAAAAAATGGATGAGGGAATTAGTAAAGAACTCCTTTATCATGAGTATGATTACAACATTCAAAATATTAATCCCCACGGCTTTTGTATTGTTATAACTGATAAAAGTTATCCGCCTTTTCAGGCTGGCGAGATTGTCGCATTTAAAAACATAACCCAGCATGATATGTCCTGGGGTATTGGGGCTGTACGTTGGCTACGCAGACAAGCAAATGACGATTTCCAAATAGGGATCCAAATCATAGCGCCATCAGCACAAGCTGGAGGCATTCAGATGTTACGCGCTGATAAGCCAGTCAGTCGTTTATCTCGCTGCTTAGTCATTCCTGAAGATAAAGAAAACCATGCACCACCTATGGTAATTACTTCGGCACTACCAATTCAGGCGACTACAGTTATGATTTACCTCAATAATTTAGATCCTTTCAAAGCAAATCTCACTAAAGAAGTAGATTCCTCTGGTATGTACTATCAATATATCTACTCAACCTCAGCTGAGGCAGCAGCAGTCATTGCGAAAGCAACTGAAGAAGTGAAAGTAAAACCCAAAACTCCGCCTAACGATGAAGAGAAAACTAATACCGAGTTTGATAAAATCTGGGGCGATTTGTAGAGATTAAGCAAACTGTAATCTCAAAGGCATTGTAGTGCCTTTGTTTGGCGTTGCAGCTGCTTCCACTGGTTTCGGCGCAACCTCTGGTACTGGAGCCTTGTTGCCAAATGTGACTGAAAAGCCCCAAGGCGGTGTTGGTGTCTGCACTTGTTCAACAACAGATTTAGCTGCAACCACCGGCTTAGGTACCACAACTGGAACCACAGGTATAACAGGTTGCACCCAATCATCATATTTGTAGTCAGGACTAATCGAGCCCAAAAGAAACGCTTGCAATGGATTAATAATTTTTTTATACAGCTTTTTTGTAACATGCAGTAAAGAGGCATATATACCCATAATACCAGCTTGCGCCTCCAACTCGTCATCGTTTAGTAAGGCACTGTCTGCAATATCTGCTTTTTCTTCCGGTACCTCTAATGGCTCTAATGCAGGGGTAGGGATCAGAGTTTTAATCTGTGGTAGCGACTTCTTAAGGGCCGCAATCAATTCTTTTTTTGCTGCTACTATAGTATCGTTGTGGTTATATTCAAAACTATTTACTGCGTCTAAAGAACTTTGATTTTCAATATCTACGCCATTATGCAACAAGTACCCGTTCAGATCACATAAGAAATTTAGTTTATCGGCTACTATTTTAATTTTTTCATCACCATACTCTGAAACTTGCGCGTTGTTATGAATAAAAAATGCTTGCAAGATAGGATGACGAAAATTATTCAGAGTTATTGGAAATTGACCAGAGTATGCAATTCTATCGCCAATCAATATATTCTCGTCACGCGACGTATTTTCTTGAATTGGGCCAATATCAAACCGAATGCTCATAACAGTCCTCCAATCTTATAAATAGCATTGGAAGCAACATATAGCAATATTTACACAGTAGATTAGTATACAAAATAACTTACGTCTCTATTGTGATCACTACATCTTCCTTCTGCATATTTTTAGGAAGTTTGGCACCACGCTGACCTGGCTCGCCATGATAATGTAATAATTCTGTTTCGGTTAAAATTGTTTGTTTTTTGCCAGATGTTAAGCAAACCTTTGCATTTGTTGGTAGCCAATAAATACCTGTCACTAGGCTTTCTTTACTCTCAAAGGCTTGCGTTGAAATACCAAATAATTTTTTACCTTTACCTTTAGTCATTTCTGGCACTTCTTTAGCAGGGATAATCATCATCTTGTAATCACTAGATAAGATTAGCAACGATAAATTTTCCAAAGATGTATCTGCCGGCACCACCAAACCAGGTAAAAGCGTCGCGCCATTCGGTAGATTGACGATCTGCTTACCTTTACGATTCTTAACCAACAATTCGCTATATGGCACCAAGAAACCGTAACCATTATTTGCAACTAGCAAAATTTTTTGTTCATCTTTAGCTGCAAGCAAGGTCGTAAAACTCGCGCCTGATTCTGGTGTGAGTCGGCTGGTTAATGGTTCTCCATAACCACGCACTGAAGGCAGACTATTCACAACCAAAGAATAGGCACGACCATTTGAATCCATGAAAACCACGTTATCATTACTACGTGTGTTCACATGCGCCTTATACTTGTCGCCAGTTTTGTAACTCAAATTGAATGGATCAATTTCATGTCCTTTGCCTGCACGGATCCAACCCTTGTCAGACAATATCACAGTCATTGCTTCATCTGGAACTTTAGTAGTGATCTCTAACACTTTGGCTTCTTCACGCATGATTATGGGTGAACGACGCTTATCACCATAAGTCTTCACATCTTCCGTGATTTCTTTTTTGATCAATGCCTTTAGCTTTGCATCAGAATTTAGTATTTGCTCAATATTTACACGCTCTGCAGATAACTCTTTTTGTTCGGCATTAATTTTCATTTCTTCTAGCTTAGCTAAATGGCGCAGTTTCAGCTCTAATATAGCATCTGCTTGTAAATCACTAAGCTTAAATTTTTTCATTAAAATTTCTTTAGGCTTATCGCTATTACGGATCACATTAATCACTGCATCTAGATTCAAAAAGGCAATCAAATAACCATCTAATATATGCAAGCGTGCGACTATTTTATCTAATCTATAACTCAAACGATTTACAACTGTTTGATGCCTATATTGCAACCATTCTTGCAATAGTTTTAGCAACCCTTTAACTTGTGGTCTGCCATCTAAGCCTATAACATTTAAGTTTACTCTATATGTACGCTCTAATTCTGTTGTAGCAAATAGGTGCGCCATCAGCGCCTCTACATCAATACGGTTAGAACGCGGTACAATCACCAAGCGTGTCAAGTTTTCATGATCAGATTCATCGCGTAAATCAGCAACTAACGGTAACTTTTTATTTTGCATTTGCTCTGCGATTTGCTCTAATACCTTAGCGCCAGATACTAAATGCGGTAGAGCTGTTATCACAATATCACCATCTTCGCGCGTATACACAGCACGCATACGTATACTACCATTACCAGTAGCATACATAGCTTTAATGTCAGCTTTAGGTGTAATGATTTCTGCTTCCGTAGGGAAATCAGGGCCCTTAATATGCTTCAAAATAGCGGCCAAATTAGCATCTGGATTATCTAATAGCTCGATGCATGCGTTACCCACTTCGGTTAGGTTATGTGGGGGAATATCAGTAGCCATACCTACAGCAATACCGGTAGTTCCATTTAATAGTAAGTTTGGCAAGCGGGCCGGCAATAATTGTGGTTCATCCAAAGTCCCATCAAAATTACTTGTCCAAGTAACCGTGCCTTGTCCTAATTCAGCCAATAATACATCTGCATAAGCAGATAAGCGCGATTCGGTATAACGCATTGCGGCAAAAGATTTAGGATCATCAGGCGAACCCCAGTTACCCTGCCCGTCTACTAATGGATAACGATAAGAAAATGGCTGCGCCATCAGTACCATTGCTTCGTAACAAGCTGTGTCGCCATGTGGATGATATTTACCA
>DALYEH010000034.1:0-9770 GCA_031972715.1 Gammaproteobacteria bacterium
AAATTTACTATCTACATCTTTTACAGCTATAGATCGTTGTACACAAGTAGCACATTCGCTATTAAAAACTGTACCAACTAGCATGCCTAGTTCTTTGCGTATATATCTGACTTCTAATTTCAAACATTTATGCCTTACCTATAATGAACTGGCAATCCTGCAATTTAAGTATAGGGACTTTTAAATGAGCAATTTGAATTCTAGGGCAAACCCAAAAAAGAAGCGCAAACAATATAGCGTGTTGACAAAAAAAGGTTCAGCACAAGAAAAGAAGCTGCACGAGATCATGCGTCTGCAATCTGCTGATAAACATGTAGCATTAGATGCTTTGGATTTTAGAGCGATACACTTAACAGAAGAAGAAGCAAAAGAGCTGGCAAACATGTTTGATCCAAATGATGATGAGCAAGGTATAGAAGAAAGCAAGGTTGTGCAGCTACCTCCAGTTACATATATGCCAATCGATGCAAATAACGATACTCCTGAATGCGCTGTATGCCCCGGGACTCTGACAGCCGCTGCAAGCACAGCTTCAGTATCTACTGCAGAAGCTGTAATGAAACCTATTCTTACTAAAATCCCATCTTATCCAAAAAAATTGTATGGTCAAGATGTAGTAATATTAGACTCGTTAATATTTCAAAATTCTGCTGCATTAAATGGGTATAAGGTAAAGGTTCTTACTAGTTATGTTGGTGATACTCCTTGTTTGCCACATGGAACTAATGTTGCAGAAGTAATTGCACAAGAATTCAAACCAGAAAACACTGATATGGAATTTATTAATGTTGCTGTGTTTGATTGTAGAGGCTCTGCATACCCATGGTCCATTGCAGGTGGCATCCGTAACATTCTTGAATACAAAAAAGGCCCAGGCAAAGATCGTCCACTTACCGTGAATTTTTCAGGCGGAACGCAGAACGACAGCATTATGAATAAATATTTCACGCAACTTGTAAAAAATGGCATTGATGTTGTTGTTGCTGCTGGCAATGAATCACAGGATTGTATTAATAAAAGTCCTGCCAATGCCTCAATTACTACCGCAATACAAAGCATAGGTGCAACTGAAGGGCAAGCGAAAGCTAATTATAGTAATTTTAGCACCAACCAACGTTGCGTAGATCTATATTTACCCGGCTGTTTGCCTATGACTAACCCAATTACAGGTGCAAAAGTAAAAGGTTGTGGCACATCCTTTTCTGCACCGTTACAAACTGGCAGAGTGCTAGTGTATAAAGCGACTCACAAAAATGCTAAGCCTTTCGCTATAAAGACTGCCATGCGTAAGAACACTATCAGCATAACTGACCCACAGGGCTATGTATTACCGACAATTACAGAAGATATGGCTTTTCAATGGAGTGCGCAAAAGCAAAACACAGCCACAGCAAAATCGGCTGCGAAAAAAGCAGGGCCTAAGAAGGCAAGCATAAGGAGTTAGACAACAAATCCCCGCGGTTTACACAGGCGGGGATTTATTTACGATCTTTATTATTTGCAGTGATACTCAACATGCGAGACAATTTACTTACTACATCTTTGTATGTTTCATCGCCTAAAGCATTTACCACGCTATTTTGTGCTTGTTGCCAAAGTGGTACACAACGTTCAACAATTTGTTCGCCTTGAGGCGTAAGTACGTAGGCTTTGGAACGCTTATCCATTGTTTGCACAGTGGCAATTAAGCCCATCTTTTCCAATGGTTTTAAATTTCTGGTAAGTGTAGTGCGATCCATTACCAAACTCTCAGCGATTTCGGTCAAGGTTTTACCTTTAGTGGAGAATAACGCAGCTAATAAAGTGAACTGTGTAGCACGTATACCTGCAGGTTCTAAGAACCTATCATAGTACTGTGTTACTGCGCGTGTCACTTTCCGCATGTTGAAGCAGCAACATTGCTTATTGATAGCCTCGCAGGATATACTTGTGTTCATAGTTGGTTCTCCTCCTAACACAAGTGTAGCCACTCCTAATAAAAAGTGCAAGTTATGTGACTAATTATTTGCTAGACTGAGTGGTGTGACCTAGGCAAAAGTATGAGGCTCATAAATAAGCTAATAGCTTTTTTAATAACTATGAATCTATACAGTTAGACATAAGACCAACTAGTACTGTAATACTAAAAATAATGGCTAAGTAGCATGAAAGATATACTATCAATTATAAAAAAATACGCTGGCTCAAATGATGTCTCAGATCCACGGTTCTTCTGGTTGCTAATAGGCGTAGATTATTCTTTTATACAAGAAGAAGGCTTACAGGGATTAGTCAATTTCGAGTTTCGCGAAACAGGTAGTCTAGCTGGTATGTGTAAAGGATTTTTAGACTTAGTGACTAAATATGCCACTGCAGAAGAAAAATTCAATATATTGCATGCAACCAGCCCCGAGTCACAAAAGCAGCTAGCAGAAAAAATGTGTAATAGATTATGCGCCTATCATAAGGCTTGCATAGAAGGAGTACATCGTGGCCCAAGCTCTACTGTTCATAAAGGACTTCTTAGCCAAGGAAAACTAAGAACAACAGAAGGCTATATGATTCAAAGAGATGCTGGTGCATACAGATCTATCCAGGTTGAGTATGGCTTTAGATTACAAGATCAAGGTAATAAAAAAACTAACGGCTCTGAGCAAGGTCTCGCATACTTACAAAGCCGAACTGTAATACGAGGGCCTATTGAAAACGGTAAAGTTTTTAATTTACCTAAATATTACGCAATAGTTTACGAGGAAAAGCGCGACTTGTATAAAATAGTATGTACAGATCAGACACAAGACATACAAGCTCTTACCAATTATATTACTATGCGCTTCATCCAAGATATACAAGCAGCTACTGATGAAGATCAAAAGCTAGAATACATCGCTGAATATATACAAGATTTAATGGCATTGCATCCGTTTAAGGATGGTAATAACCGTACTTTGGTTGGCCTAATGCTAAATGAAATATTACTGGATTTAGGACTATCTCCCACGGTATTTTATCAACCTAATGTATTTGATGGTTTTGCGCCCAAAGAACTTGTAGGAAAAATAAAGGAAGCACAGCAACTCTTTAAAAACATACGTAATGGCGTAGCCCCACTGCCAGAAGGTCTGCAGTATTTTAATAGTGACCTGTTTTACGCATCACTGCTTACGCGCGACCTTGATATTGTAAAACTCACCTTAGGCGAGAAAAATCCTTCTGATACAACATTAGACTTCATCAATCATATTATGAAAATCAAACGTTTAGCCATACACGCTATTCGTAACGAAGAAAAATATACCTATGCGTTTAAGGATTATGAATTTCTACAGGTATTAATGGAGACACCAGGCCAATCCGTAGATGATAAGGTTAAAATCATGCGTGAATTGATCGAGTTTTTACCCACACAAACAGAAGTAGCGCGCTTTTTATTAAGAGGCCTTGATCTCAGCAACCTTTATAACAATCCTGAGGTTGCGAAATGGTGCAAGGAACAAGTAAATCTATGTATAGGAAATACGCCACTGAATATTCATGTTTTATATTTAATGTTAAAGACAAAGCATCCATTTTATATTGGCATCGGTCTTACAAAAGAATATGCCACACCAAACATGGTCGATATTTTCAGCCGTGGTGCACAAGCCTACTTTAGTAACCCGGCTTATCAGCACCTGCATAATTCTAGGGACTTAGGTGATGTATTGTGTAGTGAAGAATTTTTGAATGCAATATTGCAACAATATCCATATGCAAAATATAAAGAATATTTGTCTGATTTCATCAAATTATACACTAGATTACTCGTTGTCTCCAATCCATCATTTCATAATTTATATCATACAATAATTTTCTTACTAAGAAATACAGATGCTATAAAAGCCACTGATGTGTTTTTTAATTGTTTAAAAAGCCATAGTATCAATGTGTCAGACTTTTCATCTGAGGAAGGGTCTAGAGTATTAGATTATATCGCCAAAAACAGTGATACGGAAGTTTTCTTTGAGCACATTTTTGATTTTATAACTTCAAAAAATCCAGATTTTTCAGTCTCTAGCAATAAACTAACTGTTAGCAAAATATTTGCCCTGATTGACACTAAATGCCCAGATGCACAACAGCGTCAAGCACTCATAGAACAGCTTGAAAATATCACAGGCATCAAGAAAGAAAGTACCGGGTTGCATAGAACTCCAAGAGTGACTCGCAATAAGCCGTTATAATCTTATCAAATGTCTATTGTATGCTGCCGTAAGCTTTGAATTTGATCACGTAAACGTGTAGCTTCTTCAAATTCTAAATTTTTAGCATGCTGGTACATTTGATCTTCTAGTTCTTTTATTTTTTTCACTAGCTCTTTGGGAGTAAAATGCGTATAGTCTATTGTTGGCGTTGGGTCCTCTTTACTGCGTTTTGTATTGCGGTTATATTTTAGGCCAATATTAGCGCCTTCCATTATATCCAAGATTGATTTTGCAATAGATTTTGGAGTTATACCATGCTCTATATTATGTGCGATTTGCTTAGCGCGTCTGCGTTCCGTTTCAGCTAAAGCGCGTTGCATGGAGCCAGTCATTTTGTCAGCGTATAATATAGCCTTACCATGTAAATTACGCGCAGCTCGGCCTATGGTTTGTATTAATGAGCGATCTGATCTTAAAAAGCCTTCTTTATCTGCATCTAATATTGCTACCAATGACACTTCTGGTAAATCCAACCCTTCACGCAATAAGTTAATACCTACTAACACATCAAATTCACCTAGGCGCAGATCACGCAAAATTTCCACGCGTTCTACGGTATCTATATCTGAATGCAAGTAGCGCACGCGCACGTTATGCTCTTGTAAATATGTTGTTAAATCTTCAGCCATACGCTTAGTCAAGGTGGTGATTAACACGCGTTCATTGTGCACCACACGTTTGTTAATTTCCGATAGCACATCATCTACCTGTGTACCAACTGGGCGTACTTCTACAACTGGGTCTACCAGGCCGGTTGGTCTAATGACCTGTTCTACTACATTGTCGGCATGAGCTAACTCATATGGTCCAGGAGTTGCAGAAACATAAATGGTCTGTGGCTGCAATTTTACAAACTCATCAAATTTTAGAGGGCGGTTATCTAATGCTGATGGTAATCTAAAACCATAATTCACTAAATTTAATTTTCTTGATCTGTCACCTTCATACATCCCACCTAATTGTGGAACCGTGACATGTGACTCATCAATAATAATTAATGCATTTGGCGGTAGATAATCCACTAGAGTCGGCGGTGGATCTCCAGCATCGCGTCCCGATAGGTAGCGTGAATAATTTTCAATACCAGAACAATATCCTAACTCATACATCATTTCAATATCATACATAGTACGTTGTTCTATACGCTGCGCCTCAATTAACTTTTTTTCTGTATTAAATTCTAACACTCTATCTTTGAGCTCTACTTTAATTTTTTCAATTGCATCGAGCACTGTTTGTCTAGAGGTAACATAATGTGTTTTAGGATAAATAGTGATGCGTGGTACACGTTGTAGTATTTTACCCGTGAGCGGATCAAAAATACTGATTTGCTCTATTTCATCACCCAAAAGTTCAACTCTTACACCCTCAATCTCGGATTCAGCAGGGAAGATATCTATCACATCACCACGCACTCTATAGGTGGAGCGTCTAAAATCTACATCATTACGCGTATATTGTAATTCCGCTAAGCGCCTTAGCAATTTACGTTGATCAATAAGGTCGCCTTTATCCAAATGCAGTACCATAGACAAGTACATTTTAGGATCACCCAAACCATAGATTGCAGAAACCGTAGCCACGATAATGGTATCAGGGCGCTCTAATAAAGCCTTGGTAGCAGACAAGCGCATACGTTCTATGTGTTCGTTAATTGATGAATCTTTTTCTATATAGGTGTCTGAAGAAGGCACATAGGCTTCTGGCTGATAGTAGTCATAATAGGAGACAAAATATTCTACTGAGTTATGCGGGAAGAAACTCTTCATTTCGCCATAAAGTTGTGCTGCCAAAGTTTTGTTAGGTGCTAGGATCATGGTCGGACGCTGCGTATTTTGAATTACGTTGGCTATAGTGAAGGTTTTGCCTGATCCGGTCACCCCCAAGAGCACCTGATGCATCAATCCGGCCTCTAGGCCAGAGGTCAGGCCAGATATAGCTTGCGGTTGATCGCCAGCTGGTTTAAAGTCACCGGCTAGAGAAAATTTTTTTGTAATCATAGGATCAATACCTTGGAAATCCAACTTTCTAAACGTGTACAGAGCATCAAACCTTCACCTACATTGGCAGTCGCTGCTAAAGCAGCAGAATTAAAAGCTGCAGGACAGGACATAGTGTCGTTAGGTGCTGGAGAACCAGATTTTGCCACACCCAGCCAGGCAAAAGAAGCCGCGAAGCAAGCAATCGATGCAAACTTTACACATTATACTCAAGTTGATGGTATTCCTGAATTAAAACAAGCCATTATTAGCAAACTTATACGCGATAACCGCTTAGAATATAAGCCAGAGCAGATTTTGGTCTCCTGCGGTGCAAAGCACAGTATTTATAATATTTTACAGGCAGTCCTTAACCCGGGGGATGAAGTCATTATCCCTGCCCCTTATTGGGTATCATACCCAGACATGACTCTGTTAGCTGAAGGCGTACCGGTTATAGTGAACGCAGGTATAGAGCAGAATTTTAAAATCACAGCTGCGCAGTTAGAGGCCGCCATAACCCCACAGACAAGAGTTTTTTTTATCAATAGCCCTTCTAACCCTAGCGGTGTTGCATATACAAAGGATGATTTAGCTGCGCTTGGTGCAGTTTTATTAAAGCATCCGCAGATAATAATTATTTCTGATGACATCTATGAGCATACATATTGGGCTCCATTTCCGTTTGCCAATATCTTAAATGCTTGCCCTGAATTATATAATCGTACCGTGATAGTTAATGGCGTCTCTAAAGCATATGCTATGACTGGATGGCGTATAGGCTATGCTGCTGGCCCTACCACTTTGATCAAAGCCATGCTCAAAATTCAAAGTCAAAGTACTACAAATCCCTGCTCTATTTCACAAAAGGCTGCAGTTGCTGCATTGAATGGAGATCAAAGTTTTATAGTAGACATGAACAAAGCGTTTAAGCAGCGTCATGATTATTTTGTGAGCGAGTTGCGCAAGATCCCAGGTGTTAGATGTTTAAATGCGGACGGTGCTTTTTATGTTTTGTTCCAAGTAGAGGACTGGATTAAGAGATTAAATCTTCCGCAAGTCACTAATGATCATGAATTCGCAGCGTACATTTTAGATACAGTAGGCCTAGCATTGGTGCCGGGGTCTGCGTTCGGTGCGCCGGGCTTTTTACGCGCTTCTATTGCAGCTAGCATGTTGGAGTTACAACAGGCTATACAGAGATTAAATAAAGTAGCAAGTGTATAAGACTATGGCCAGGGCTATAATGCTAAGTCCTGGCCATGACGAGCTATTCTCTACTTACTATTTCGCATCATGGTGTTGGTACAGCAGGGCTAATTTTAACTGTAAAATTGTTACCATCTTTTTCAAGCACTTCGAAGGTATTATTTAGTACTGTTCTTGGTTGATCACTAAAGGTTAATATACGCAAACTGCCAGGATTTGCTAAATGCATAGTTAACGCAGGTACTGTAGAGCTATTTTTGCCATCAGTTTTTACCCTTAATGCAGATAAAAATAAGGATCTCCCGCCTTCTACATCGCTAGGGATCTTTACTGCTTTTAGTCGTCCTGCTTCAGGTGCTCCATTCACAGTTTGCAATTTATAAACATTAGCCGGGCCGTGTCTATCATGTTGCGCCACTTGGTTTTCTTGATACCAGCCTTTGGTATAAATCTGTGCTGCAGTTAATTGGTTGGATGCAAAAGTACTCATTAAGGAGCTACCATCACTTGAACCATCTACAGTAAAGTATTTAAAGTTTAGCTCTACTCCATTTTTGCCGTCCGTTCCTGGTTTATTTTTATATTTAGGTATTATTTCAAGTCTGCCAGTGTGTCCTAAACCAATTAGATGCCCCACTTCATGACTGATTGCTCCTGCAGCCAACAGTATAGAAGTATTACCCCCTGAATGACTCACTGATGATGCGCCGCCAGTAAACACTACATAATATCTATACTTGCCATCTTTCTTCCTAGAATCTGCTACTCGTTTTGCGTATTTTGATGCCGCATCAACATTTCTAGCGCTATGTTTATATGGAACATCTACATCTTCATAGCTTACTTTAAACTTCAGATAACCATTTGAAAGACGTTCATAGTTTTCTACTAAAGTGCGCCCTGCGCTCTTCACCGTGCTTGGTGATTCAGATCTCCCCTCCTTCCATTTTATCCTTATGCAACATACTTCTGGAGAGGCTTCTAGGGTATGTGGGCGGGGTGCATATTTAATCGGAGGATAATCAGTGATTGCGTCTGCTACGCCACGCACAGGGGTTGGCGCTATACCAGGGCTATTTACATCGGCAACGGATGCATCTGTACTGACTCTTTCATCTTGCAGCTCAATTCTATCGTCTGGTGCGTCGCTAAGATCACAAAAAGTTTCTAAAGGGTTTAATACTTCTGAGTCAGGTGAATTATCAATACCATGTGATAAAGAATTAAGATTTACTGCATTCTTTAATCCACTACTACTATTTAACATACAACTTCCTCCATGTGCTTGTAACTATCAAAACAACGGCCTTCTGGGCGCCTCAGTAACCATTTTAAAGGGCTAGGCTATGTAAATATGTAGTACGAGCTTGATAGGCCTGGATGTATAACACCATGCCATAGGTAAGCCTTTGTATATTGCTATGTTGTGTTCTGCGAAACGCTATATGTTGGTGTATGGTGGTGAGACAAGTACAACTTTGCGGCTGAGCATACGTGGCTAAAGTGCTCCTAGAAATTATTTAGTGCTCTTGATTAATAAAATTATTGTGCTTGACCAAATCGCGATGCTTGAGTATCATCTCCAAACTATTCCCCGGTAGCTCAGTCGGTAGAGCAAGTGGCTGTTAACCACTGGGTCAGCGGTTCGAGTCCGTTCCGGGGAGCCAAGTAACTTAATAAATGACTTCTCAACAATTCTCAATAGTTCGTAGAAACCTTGATTTATAAGGGTTCTAACAAAATCTATCTCAAAAACGTTTCTCAACAGTTCGCAATAATTCGTTTTAATTTGCGCTAACTTTGGGTTACATTTTGGGTTACATAAATTAACGCATTAACCTAAAGCTAGCCTAAGAAATTGGGAAAGTAATATGAAGTTAAGAACCAAGAAGTATGAGATGACTGATAGGAAGCTTAAAAGTCTAAAAGCAAAAGATAAAACATACCGCATTGCCGATCGGGATAGATTAACGATAGAAGTAAGGACAACTGGCAACATAAGGTTTCTTCACCGTTTCCAATGGGAGCAGAAGCCACAAACAATGACAATAGGCCATTCACCAGAAATGAGCCTAGCGGAAGCACGCAAAAAATCGCTATCTCTACATTGCATGGTAAGAGCAGGTATCGATCCTAGAACAACCTTATTAAAAAATAACCAAGAAAAACTTTTTCAGGAGTTCGGGGAGAAGTGGTTCAGTAAGAAGTCTACAAATTGGCGCGAGAAAACAAAGAAGAAGCACAGAATCAGTTTAGATCGTGATATATACCCAATTATCGGTAACATCCCTATAGATGAAATAACTAAATCTAACTTACTGCAAGTCTTTCGGCCACATGACGATAAAGGCCATACAGA
>DALYEH010000034.1:9805-10842 GCA_031972715.1 Gammaproteobacteria bacterium
CAAGCAAAGCACACCAAATGATGTCAGATATACAGAAATGCCGCGCAAATATTGTCGTTAAACTGTACATAGAATTGTTGCCAATGTTATTTACACGACCATCTGAACTGCGGCTAGCAAAATGGTCAGAGTTCGATTTTAAATTACGTGAGTGGAATATCCCAGAAGAACGCATGAAAATGAAAGAACCACACTGGGTTCCACTTTCTAATCAATCTATAGAATTACTACAAAAACTAAGCTCCATTACTGGGCATACGCCATACGTATTTAATTCACCGCGCTCTGAAAATGCCAAACCAATCAGTGAAACTAGCGCCAGAAAATTATTAGCAACCGCAGGATATAAGGGTATTCATGCTTTACATGGATTTAGATCCTTATCTTGCACAGTAGTTAACTCTGAAACAAGCTTTCGTGCAGACGCCATTGAGGCGCAACAAGCAAGAAGGATACAGGGGGTGCGAGGCGTCTATATGAGGGCAGATTATAAAGATGAACGTAGAAAAATAATTGAATGGTTCAGCCATTGGCTAACAGCACAACATACTAATTAATTTAAATCGGAAGTGAAATCATGCATTATACAGAGACAAATAACCCGGAAGAAAAATTATATTTCCTGCTTCATCACCAATGCATAAACCCAAACATACCAGCTTATTATGGTATTTATGACTACTCACAGACTAAAAAAACCATAAAAAGAGATATCAAAGTAGAATTAAAGACATATCAAATACATATACTCGCACATGAACTGTATATGTATTGTAGCCAACACTGCTTTTCACATAAACTACACCACTCTAATATAAACAAGACATTTGCTCTAGATTTAATTAACAAGGATGAATATCGTCAGAAGTTTCACGATTTCACATGCAGAATAGCAAAAATTAAGCTAGAAGATGCAGGTCTAAAATCTCTTGCTAATATCTTGATTGAAAGCTCGATACTTATTAATGGCTGCTTTGACGAAAAGCCAGAACCCAATAAATATAATCAATTTCTTATGCAATATAGCAGCCTCAAAG
>DALYEH010000034.1:10852-12247 GCA_031972715.1 Gammaproteobacteria bacterium
ACAACTGAGGAATTCCATCTCCTAGCCGAAAGTTGGTGCTATTATGCAGCTCTGGCTCAAGACATTTCATTCCCTAATAATTGGTTTAAAGAAATTGTAAAGGAAGAAATAATTCTTATTAAGAGCAAAATAGAAATCCTACAAAACACGATCGATATCCAAAACAACAATAAACCTGTATGGAAACCGTTTAATCGATTTATCGACACCGGCATTATTCGCCAAGATCAAATTCATGTTTTAGAGAGTGAATTATCTTTACTTATGCAAGCCAGATCCAATTTATCTATGCAAAAAGGTGACGCTCTTAGTCACGACAATATAATGAACTTGGCTTATGATTCGGTGTTTTTCTGTGCTGAAATCTTGGGACTATCTTATAACTCAAAGAAAAATAGATTCTTAGACTTATTGATAGCTATTGAAGGATTAGATTGTTACGAACAAGTTCCTAAAAATCAACATGATCCACATTTCGACGAAAAGAAAAAGATAAGAAATAACGCTAGTAAAGCATATAACAATTATTTAAGAATGAAGGATGATACTAAATACCAAGAACAGATAGCTATACTTCTTAGTCAAGCTAAACAAGGATCTGATTCAATTTCTAACTTACGAAAGATAATGAATAATTTTAGAAGCATGTTCATACCAATCAAAGTTCTAAACACAGATCGCAATTCAACTCCGCTCGACACTCAGCCATTTTAGCATTCTGTAAAGCGGGATACATTCTCTTCAAAATGATTTTTAATGATCCATGTGAGCGCATGAGAAACGTTCATGAGAGTTAGAAGATCATTTTATAGAGGAATAATTATGACGGATAGAACTTTGCTAGTTTACCCCAAGAAAGCCCAAAAGCTTCTTGGGGTAGGAACAACCAAATTTTATGACTTAAAAAAAGACCCAAAGTTTCCTAAGCCAATTTATGTTAGCAAGAGACCTATGTACTCGACTGAACAGCTAGAAAATTGGGTAAAAAATTTATCTGGTGGTGTGTAATGAATAATAACTCACCTCTAGATTTTGAACAGATAAATTCTTTAGCATTAGCAAATATTCATTCACTATTACAAAAATACATTCCTGGTGGAAAGTTAAATGGTAGAGAATATACGCCTTTAAACCCAACTAGATCTGATAAGCATATAGGATCTTTTAGTATCAATACTCAAACTGGAGGATGGTCTGATTTTGCTACTGGCGATAAGGGGGGTGATTGCATTAGCTTAATTGCTTATATATTAAGAACAAACCAATATCAGGCCGCAAAAGAGTTGTATTCGTTTTTTAATATATACTCCCAAAAGAATATATCAAACAATATTAGTTCTACTTGTAATGACAAAATTATTGTTGAATATATCGCAGATCGTACAATTCCAAAGC
>DALYEH010000035.1:0-2737 GCA_031972715.1 Gammaproteobacteria bacterium
CTTTATTAAACTCCATTTCCCTCACGAAGACAGAAGCCGGCGCTGCATTTAATAATGAAAACGTGTATATGGAGAAATTTTTAGAAAACCCTCGTCACATTGAGATTCAGGTGCTAGGTGACGGTCTTGGCAATGCCATACACTTAGGTGAGCGTGATTGCTCCATGCAACGCCGACATCAAAAAGTTTTAGAAGAAGCTCCTGCTCCTGGTATCAGTCCTGAATTACGTAGTGAAATTGGTATGCGTTGCGTACAAGCATGCCAGGAACTGAAATATCGTGGTGCTGGTACTTTTGAGTTTTTATATGAAAACGGCCATTTTTATTTCATTGAAATGAATACCAGAATTCAAGTTGAACATCCTGTTACTGAATTAATAACAGGCATCGATTTAGTGAAAGAGCAAATTAGAGTTGCTTCTGGTGAAAAATTAACTTTACGTCAAGAAGACATTAAGTTTCGTGGGCACGCAATTGAATGCAGAATTAATGCCGAAGATCCGCGTACATTTATGCCATCTCCGGGCACTATTTCTTTATTCCACTCCCCAGGTGGCCCAGGTGTGAGAATGGATTCGCATGTATATAGTAGTTACACAGTACCTCCAAACTATGATTCTTTAATCGGCAAGTTAATTACGCATGGTGATTCAAGAGCTACTGCTATCAACCGTATGCGTAATGCATTAGATGAAATCGTGATTGAAGGTATTAACACAAATGTACCTTTACATCAGGATTTAGTACGTGATGCTAATTTCCAGCAAGGTGGAACCTCCATACATTATTTGGAAAAAAAATTAGCTGACAAAAAGAATTAAGATTTATAACGACAGTCTGGAGACGACTACATGAATACTGAACAAACAAAAGCGCCTTTTTTTAATCAATTAGGCTTACCGGAATCCTTATTAAAGGCTTTAGAGTCTATGGGCTTTACTGAACCAACGCCCATTCAAAGCCAAGCTATACCCGCATTATTAGCAGGACAAGATGTGTTAGGCCAAGCGCAAACAGGTACAGGTAAGACTGCCGCCTTTGCACTGCCACTATTAGCCAACGTAGATGTTAAACGCGCTAAACCACAAATATTGGTGCTAACTCCTACACGCGAACTGGCTTTACAAGTGTCTGCAGCATTTGATGACTTTGCAAGACACATACCTGGCATACGCATATTACCTGTATATGGTGGTCAGGGCTTTAGCTCTCAGTTACGCGAACTACGTGACGGCGTGCATGTAGTGATTGGTACGCCAGGACGTGTCATGGATCATATGCGACGTGAATCATTAGTATTAAGTGGCCTAAAAACATTAATCCTTGATGAAGCAGATGAAATGTTACGTATGGGCTTTGCTGAAGACGTTGAATGGATATTGCAACAAATCCCTGCACAAAGACAAATTGGTCTATTCTCTGCGACTATGCCCCCTGCGATCAAAGCCATTGCTGAAAATTACTTACGTAATCCGCAGCGTATAGCTATACAAAATAAAACATCTACTGCTGCAACCATACAACAGTTTTTCTGGCCAGTATCTAACATGCATAAAGTTGATGCTTTAGCACGTATTATAGAAACTCAAGATGCTGATGCAATTATTGTGTTTGTGAAAACTAAACGTGCTACTGAAGAGCTTGCAGAAGAATTGAACGACTTAGGTTTAAACGCAGTCGCAATCAATGGCGATATAGTACAGCAGCAACGCGAGCGCGTAATTGATCAATTACGTCAGGGCAAAATCAAAATTTTAATTGCAACAGACGTAGCTGCACGCGGTATAGATGTTGAGCGTATTACACACGTGATTAATTATGATGCACCAAATAACACTGAAAGTTATGTGCATAGAATTGGCCGTACTGGACGTGCTGGTCGTGCGGGTACAGCGATTATCTTTATTACTCCAAGAGAACGCTATATATTACGCAACATTGAGCGCGCAACCAAACAACCAATTGCAGAACTTCCAACCCCTTCAACAAAATTAATCAATGAGCGTCGTATTGCTGCATTCAAACAGCGAATTACTGATGCTTCTAAAGAAAATATTAGTTTCTTTGGACAATTAATAAACGAATACATACAAGAAACTGGTATGCCGGCAGAAACGGTGGCCGCTACTCTAGCTAGATTAGTACAAGGCGATAAGCCGCTAATTTTGAAGAAAGAGATAGAGGCTTCCCATAGCAAACGTGATAATCGTGATGGGCGCGATCGTGTACGTGAGTTCCGCAGTGATCGTGGCGAACGTAGCGAACGCGGTAATCGTGAGTCTTATGACCGTGAAGGACGTAACCCACGTGCTAGCCGTGATTCTCGTGAACGTGATGGACGTAGCGCGCCACGTGAACGTTTTGTACGTGATCGTAGTGAACGCGAAACACGCGGCAATGATTTTCGTGCTGATGGGATTGATTCACGCGAACGTTTTGCACGTGAACCAAGCTTCGATCGCAAACGCGAAAGAACAAGTGTAGAACAAGGCATGGATCAATATCGTGTAGAAATCGGCCGTAATGATGGCATTTTACCTAAGAACTTAGTAGGTGCAATTGCAAATACTGCGGGAATTGAAGGACGTCTAATTGGTAAGATAAAAATCGAGGATAAATTCTCAGTAGTTGATCTTCCCAAAGGCATGCCTAAAGACATTTTGTCTAGCCTGCAACGCTTAAAATTAGGCGGTAAACAGATGAATCTGAAGAAAATTTCCTAAGATCTGATGCAATC
>DALYEH010000035.1:2900-7537 GCA_031972715.1 Gammaproteobacteria bacterium
ATAATAGGTTTGGTGCTAGAATGGCTATTGACCCTAAGATATATGCTGCGTTAGGCATCACAACGGTTGCACAAAAACTCGACCTGCTAAATTCATATCCTAAAAAATTCACAGATGCACAAATCCAAGCTGACCTTGAAGAAAGCTTACGGTTACGAGACATCGCACAAAAAAAAGCACAAGAAATATCCGCTCAACTGGGTATTCCTGTTGCAAATCCTCAAAAGCCATTTGCACAGACGTGGGACCCGTACAAAAAGGAAATAAAATTATCTGCAAAATTGGCAGGTGCTGCAGGCACTAACCTCCAGAAACAAGACGCTCCAGATTTTGACTATGCAGGCCGCACGATTGAGACGCATATTCAAAATGTTGCATCGAATAGTGATTTTAATCCTGAAAATATTATGGAGTCGTTTGATTCCATATTCCAAGCTGCTAGCGCCTTGGCACCGCAAGCACCCGGTAAGCGACAAGAATATATGCGCGCCATAGAATCCATACGACAAGAATTTATAAATGGCATAGAATATAGCATGCCTCAGAGCAAGAAAAAAATAATATTAGACCTTGTTAAAAAAAATAATAGCTCCATGGATCTTAAAGCGCAACTTGCCTCTTCAAAGAAGAGTCAGGTACTCAGAGACAGTGTAGAAACAATACGTGCGGATTTAAGTAAACATTTAGCCAAAGAATACCAAAGTGGCAAAGATCTGCAGCAAATCTTGAAGAGATATGAAGTTTTTAATAAGCTCTTTATAGGCAGACTAGCTATAGCTTTAGAGCAAGCAAAAGGAACAAATTTATCTAAAGCAGACGCATCAGACCAAGATAAATACAAAGCATATGTCAAACAAATACAAGACAAGCAAATTGAAATTGTTTCAAACACTAAAAGACCAATTCTAGTCAATGTTTATAAACAAGAGATTGCAGATCCACAGGCAGATACATCTTCATATATTGTTGTAACACATACACCAAATAGTGACGTCTCTTCAGCAAATAGATCTTTAGCACAACTTATGTTTTCAAATGACTGGACGGTCACAGTTGAAAGAGTAGATCTGAAAAAAAATGTCGATGGCACATATACAGAAACTAAAAAACTACTTAAAACATACATACGCTCATCTTCTATAGCACGCATTACCTATGGCTATGCATCTGAACATAGAAAAGATAAAAAACTTGCAGAACAGCAAACTAAAGATGAATTTAAACAAGTATATACCGCCTTTCGTAAATTAGTCGTGCAGTATGCTAGAGAAGATTTAATCCGAAAAATAAATACCCTCGCACAGGAACAACCAGGACATGAAATCTCTATAGATGAGCTGATTGCAAACAACACTTTAAATATTAAGGAAGCATATTTAACCCTTTTATCACCAATAGTTAGCAAAGAAACCGGTATAGCTTTCACTAGTCGCCTTGGTAAAGCAGTGACTACAAAAACTATTTATGAAAATGAAGCAGCACAATTAGAGATGACTAAAAAATGTTTACTGAGAATAGCTAACGATCCAGAGTTAAAATTTGATGATAAGGATGCTAGAGCAATCTTAAGCAGAACTGCAGATGCACGCCGCAAGATGCCCATTAAAGATTTCACCAATAGCCGTATCAAAAGTATAACATTGAAGCACAGATCATATTTTTCCAACTACATGGTAAATAAATTAGGTCAAATGCGCATGGAGAAATCAGATTTTCGCAACAAAAATAGAGCTTATTTCTTGGAAGGTAATAGACGTCGTCGCGCATGCATTACTGATTATATACAGACATCACCTGAATTAGCAAAGAATATTGATTTCAAAAACGCACTACTTGATATCTTTGATCCAGATATTAATCAAGCACAAAACTTACGTGCGCAATTAGAGAAGATCAAGAAAGAACAGACAACACAATTATATAATGCACCTAAAATATTCCGAATTATTGAATTATATCTAGCAATCGAACAATATTATGATAAAGCAAATTTTGTTGATAATCTAAAAAATGATCTAAATCGTGCATATAATTATATACGCAGCATCTTACAGCTCAAGCCTTCTGACACTCGCGTTAGCGGACGAATAGTTTCAAGTTATGTTACCGCCAATATTGATTTAGAATTGGCTACCATACTTGGCTATAAGCCGCACTTCACATGTAAAAGTGGTGTCGACAGAACTGGTCTGCTTGCATCCTTTGTAGAGGCATTATCTGCCGGTAAAGATATTTTAAAAATAGATATCGCGTTATTAGAAAAGAATATTGTCTGTTCATTACAGCACGGTGCTAACCGTCTAGTGAAGTGTGCTAATTTACCTGGTGTGGCTGGTTTACAACTATCACCGAACGTAATCACAACTATGCCCGTCCTATCTGCGTTTCTTGCTGAAAAATGCATGGATAAGGTAGGCAAAATGGGTAAAATTATATTTCAGCATAACAAAACTATATTCAAGCTTGCCACGTCCTCTGCGCAAAAGGCACATGATACAATTTATAAACCTATCGCACCTACAGTGAAATTCTCGCAAACACCTGGTCCATCGCGACAGGTAACAACTAAGATAAATCCACCACCTATGCGTAGAATATAAAAGCCCATACTTTGGGAATACTACTCGTAATTACGGCCCTATTTAAGCTATAATGCCACAAATCATTATAAAGATAAGACAAGCATGCAAATAGGACCACATAAGATAGCAAACAAACTAATACTAGCGCCTATGGCTGGTGTTACAGATCGCCCATTCCGACAAATGTGTAAAGATCTAGGTGCCGGCATGGCTGTCTCGGAGATGGTGGGTTCCACATCCTTGATTCGTGGTAGTGCTAAGACTTTACGGCGTGCTAATCACACAGGCGAAACAGTACCACGCTCTGTGCAGATCGTAGGTTATGATCCAAAGATGATGGCGGAAGCGGCACGCATTAATGAAGATATGGGTGCTGAGATTATAGACATTAATATGGGGTGTCCAGCCAAAAAGGTTTGCAATATGTCTTCTGGTTCCGCACTTTTACGTGACGAGCCATTGGTAGCAGAAATATTGCGCGCCACGGTGAACGCAGTTAAAATTCCAGTGACTTTAAAAATTCGTACCGGCTGGAGTCCTGATATGCGCAATGGGCCTACTATTGCAAAAATCGCCGAAGACTCTGGGATCCAAGCGCTATCTGTACATGGCCGTACACGGAACTGCTTTTTTAAAGGTGATGCTGAGTACGAAACTATAGCTTTAATTAAACAAACAATTAATATCCCTGTTATTGCTAATGGTGATATAACTTCTCCTGAAAAAGCAAAATATGTATTAGAAAAAACTGGCGCTGATGCCATAATGATAGGACGTGCAGCCCAAGGCCGGCCATGGATCTTCAGGGAAATAAACCATTACTTAGAACATGGCACATTTGCTCCAGAGCCAACTGTTGCAGAAATTGAACAAATCCTTACCCAACATATAGAAAATCTTTACGAGTTCTATGACGAGCATATAGGTGTGCATATGGCACGCAAACATGTTTCTTGGTATAGTAAAGGGCAGCCGCATGCAGGCAAGTTTAGAGAGCATTTCAATCAACTAGACACTGCTGCATCACAGCGTCAAGCTATTAAAAATTTTTTTGCTGAGCTTAAAGATGGAATTAATTCAAGCCTCGATTACACAAGCAATTAGTCAATACTTCGTCACTTTAGAAGGCGCACAAGCGCACAATATTTACGACCTTGTCATCAACCAAGTAGAACGCCCTTTATTAGTAATTGTTATGCAGCACGCTAATCAGAATCAGGGTTTCTTACCTTTTATAGCGCTGATAAATATCATTATTATAATCTGCTTAAAGCATCTGAGACGCTATTTGCTCACTTTTCTGTAACTGTAGCTCTAATTCCCTACATGCTTGAGTGATATCTATATCTTTAGTGACAACATAAGGTTTATGCAAAAATATAGCAGCTTTACTGAATGGTTTTGGTACCTGAAATTTATCCCATGCTTTACGAAAAGTCCATGCAGACTTAAATGCGCTCCCAATCGGAACAATAGGTATATTACAATTTTGTGCTAAGTAAAGCATGCCTGGTTTGATAGTATAAATTGGCCCCACTGGCCCATCTACAGCAAACCCCAAAGACGCACCTTTTGATACACGCTTTCTCATTTTTAATAAGGCCGCGATACTATTATCTCGCGATGAGCCACGAATTACTTCAAACCCCGATCTATGTAAATATTCAGATAGTATTGCTCCATCGCGTGAAGGGCTTGCCATAGTACACAGATCCGTGAAATGAATCTTAGGCATCATTAAACTTGGTAGCAGCTGCTTACCATGCCAAAAGGCAAATAAATATGGTCTCTTAGGATCTATCGTAGGGTCCGCTTGCACCTGAATTAATAATGAATATCGTAAAACCTTAAAGCAAAAATATGCTAAGGTTCCCATGAGTTTTGGATGTGAGCGCCACCACTTATTCCGCATTTAACACCTTCTTAGGCGCACCAATAGTATCCAAAGATAGATCTAGCTTTTCTTCTGTATGTCTATTACTAAGCGACAATGCAGCTCGCGGGCTCTCAGATATACTTAATCTAAATGGAATATTAACATACCCCTTAAATGAC
>DALYEH010000035.1:7547-12214 GCA_031972715.1 Gammaproteobacteria bacterium
GTTGCAAAAGCAAAAGAGATTATTGGAAATACAAAAGGTGTAAAAGCACTTGTTTGTAAAGAGCTATTCGAATATTTAGATAAAATAGTGACTTCTGGTTCAACTTCATACAAGAGCGCGGTAGTTGCCTCAGGATCTTCGGACACAGTGCTTACACTGAACTCTTCTAGATCTAACAGATCCATTTCATCTTGCAGCAACTGTGGCTCAGATGCATGGTTTTGCTCCATAGTAATCTCTTGAGATAACTTTGCAACAGTATTTTCTATTCTTTGCACAATCTCGTTGCCATTCGCTCCTTGTATAGCAGTATCAACTTTACTTTCAACCTGCGCTTCCACATCACTCGTGTGCTTAGTTTTCATAGCTAAAAGTAATGGGCTTAACATCATATCTTCAAAGTATGTGGAGTCAAATTGCTTTAATTTTTCAAGTTCAGGAGCTATATGCAACTCATGCAATGTCTTTTGTATGCTTTTGAGAATATAATCACAAAGTATTATGGTTTCACCAAATTCTGCCCTAAGACTATGTTCACAGATTTGCGTCTCATTACTAATGATCCTTATTAAGGCACACTGCCTATCAGTCAAATAAGTTCTACCTATTGGTGTTGGTGTGTTGTTCACTATAGCTGTACATAGATCATTTATAAATTTTTGCTCCTTACTAATTATTCTCTGCAGCTTTTTAAGATATAAAGGATCGACTTGCTGCTTGTTGATAAATTTATCAAAAAATATTCGTACATTGAAGTTGATAGTTAGTATTTGAATTTTAGCATGCAGGTCAATTAGTAATGCTTCCCCTTGCTCGATACTTAAATCTCGTGCACCACTGCCTAAATAGTACATATCATCTATTTTGTGTCCTTTTGGATCTCTAGAATATCTTGCTAACTCTAAATCATATGCAAATATACAGGAAAAAAACGCAACGTTTCTAACATATTGTAAAATAGGATCACTATCCCTTGATATTGTATCTATATTTTCTACCAAATATACACCACGCCGTGTATAAATCCGCATTAAACAAAAAATTGATTTACGCATAGCTTCTAAGATACCCTCAGCTTGTCCGGCTGGATGTTCTTTACTGCCTACTGCGTGCTGCGCGCGTAGTGCACGAATAGTCTCAATCTCATTCTGAATAGAATCCACAATATTTTTTAAATTATGCTTTCTTATTACTCTCTTTTCATAATACGCTGTTTGCGGTGTGCCATAAATATCTCCTGCTTCTACTACTGGTCTCAGAGAAAATGTAGATAAATTTGATGCTCTGCTAGGTGGACGCACATCACTTAAGGCAGGACTCAGACAAAGAGACTCTAATTCTCCTTCGCTAGGTAAAAATTCCTGCTCAAAAATTGCAGATAGCTTTTTAAATTCTTCACGTTTTTTTGCACCCAAATCTACTTCGCTCTTAAAGCGATTTGAGAAAAAAGATGCAACATTTCCTAAAATCGGATTCTCCCTTTTAAACTTCTCTACCTTAGTGCTTGATGCAGTATATTTTTTACTTATTTCAGCGAATAAGGCAAAAAGGTCATTACTCAAGTCTGGCATCACATCTCCATCTTATCTTTAGATTTTAGTTGTAATTTATTTTTCAAAGATTTGCACAGTGAATTTAGGATGACTAATTTCTTCTTTTAAACGCCAATCTTCCATATCCAAGTCTGGAAAATAAGCATCGCCAGTGATTTCCTGTGGGATAATAGACAAATAGATGCGCTGTGCCAAAGGAATAAATTCCTTATATACACCAGCGCCTCCTACAATCATTATCTCCGGCACATCGCCCGCTGCATGTAATGCTTCGTCCACAGTGTGCGCAACTACAAATCCCTCACCATGTAAATCTTGATCTCGTGTCAAAACTATAGTTTTACGCCCCGGTAATAATCTACGTCCTATGGAATCAAAAGTCTTTCTACCCATAATCATAGGTTTACCCATGGTTAATTGCTTAAAATTCTGCAACTCTTCTGGAATATACCAAGGCAATTTATTATCTGCGCCAATTACGCGATTCTTACTCATCGCAGCAATAATAGAAATCATGTTCATACCGCAATAGGAGCTTTAATAGCAGGGTGCGAAACATAATTTTGTAAAGAAAAATCCTCATATCTAAAATCAAAAATAGATTTAATTGCAGGATTAATATGCATAGTAGGCAAAGGATACGGCTCGCGTGTTAATTGCGTGCGTACTTGGTCTAGATGATTAATATATAAATGTGCGTCGCCAAAGGTATGTACATAATCTCCAAGCTGCAAATTCGTAACTTGTGCAATCATCATGGTTAATAGTGCATAGGACGCAATATTAAATGGTACGCCTAAAAATATATCGGCACTGCGTTGATACAATTGACAAGATAGCTTGCCATTGCTCACATAAAATTGAAATAAAGTATGGCATGGTGCTAATGCCATTTTAGGGATCTGGCCTACGTTCCAGGCACTGACAATTAAGCGTCTTGAATCAGGATTGGTTTTAATTTGTTCAATAACTTCTGTAATCTGATCAATGACCTGTCCATTTGCAGCTTCCCAGGCACGCCACTGCTTACCATATACAGGGCCTAAATCACCATTCTCATCAGCCCATTCATCCCAAATAGTCACTTGATTATCGTTTAAATATTTAATATTAGTATCGCCCTGCAGGAACCATAATAACTCATGAATAATTGAGCGCAAATGTAATTTTTTGGTAGTAACCGCAGGAAAGCCTTCGGCCAAATTAAAGCGCATTTGATAGCCAAACACACTAATAGTACCCGTACCAGTTCTATCACTCTTTGCCACGCCATGTTCCATCACATGCCGCATTAAATCTAAATACGCCTTCATTATCTTAGCTTCCTATCCCACACCAACCACAACCCAAATATAATCATAGGAATAGACAATAACTGTCCCATTGTTACCCAATCAAATAACACAAAACCATGCCCCAGATCAGGCTCACGGAATAATTCCACGCAGCATCGTACCACACCATAACCAATCAGAAACATCCCAGACACTGCACCTAAAGGACGCGGCTTACGTGCATACCATACCAAGAATAAACACAACAATACTCCTTCCAACAATAATTCATATAACTGCGAAGGATGGCGGGGTAATACCCCAGCATTCGGAAAAACCACGCCCCAGGGCATGCTAGTGATTCTACCGTATAATTCAGCATTAAGAAAATTGCCCAAACGCCCAAAACCGAGGCCAATTGGTACCGATGGCGCTATAAAGTCCGTTAGCTCAACAAACTTTTTTATGTTAAATTTTGTATAGAACAATAATGCAACTAATACCCCTAATAAGCCGCCATGAAAGGATCGGCCAGGCGCCCAAAAGGCTAATAGGCTCAGGGGTTGCTCGAGGATCGCTCGTGGGTCGTAAAATAGAATATACCCTATACGGCCACCAAAAATAATACCTAGGGCAACATAGAACAGCACATCCAGTAATTGTTGCGAAGTCCAACCACGTGTGCGTCCTCGTACTACTGAGAGCAAGTAGCAACCAAGAAAAGCACCTAAATATGATAAACCATACCAACGTACAGACATCGGGCCTAAGGAAAATGCGACTGGATCTATATCCGGATAATTTATCATTTGCAATACATAATATGAAAGATAACAGTAATCGTACGAATAATACCGTCAAAAATCAAGCTGTAGCTGATTTTTCCAAGTAATTATCTTGCAAGTATTTCATGAGATCTGGCATTGCTAAAGGTTTACTAAAATAGAAACCTTGAATGATCTGACAACCTTCATTGCGCAACACTTCTAATTCTTCTTTAGTCTCTACACCTTCAGCTACTACTTTAAAACCCAATTGTTGCCCCATGCGTAGCATAGTTGAAACAATGGCTAAATTAGCTGGATTTTTATCTATGTCGTGTATAAAACAACGATCGATTTTCAGTATGCTGATTGGAAACTTGGTTAATTGATTCATTGACGAATAACCAGTACCAAAATCATCCACAGCTATTTTCACACCCATTGTTTGTAATACATTCATCATTAAAACAGATTTCTCTGTATCCGACATCACAACAGCTTCTGTTAATTCTAATTCTACTTTATTGGGCGCAATCCCAGATTCCCACATCGCTTCTGCAACAATAGTTGCGATATCACCCTTGTTGAATTGATGCGCAGAAATGTTTATAGAAACACTAAGATCTGGATAACCAACCGCTTGTAATTTACTAATATCTTTACAAGCTGTATTAATAACCCATTTACCTACTGAATGAATTAGACCAAGATCCTCTATGGCAGGGATAAAAATATCTGGTGTAATGTTACCTAAAGATGTATGCCGCCAACGCAATAATGCTTCGACACACTCAACGCTATTATCAGTAATGTTAATCATGGGCTGATAGTACAGATAAAACTCATTACGCTCTAATGCCTCACGCAAATCGCCAGTAATAAGTGTACGCATGTTGGCTTTTTTGCTCATTTCTTGTGTATATAATGAATGTGAGCTATAGCCTACCTTTTTTGCATTATCTTTAGCCGCACCTGCATTCTTTAACAAACTCTCAGCATCGCTAGCACATTCAGGAAAAATACAAATTCCAACAGCACAACTACTATGCAATTCATATCCTTCTATATTGATCGGC
>DALYEH010000036.1:0-1593 GCA_031972715.1 Gammaproteobacteria bacterium
ATTTTACATCTTCTTGCAACAACTTATGCGTACCAATCACTATATCGCATGTGCCATTCAGAAGCCGTGCTTCTACTTCTTGTTGTTCTTTGCGCGTTTTAAATCTTGATAATACAGCCACTTGCACAGGAAATGCAGCAAATCTATCAGCAAATGTTTGATAATGTTGCTGTGCTAAAAGCGTTGTAGGCACCAAAACTGCTACTTGTTTGCCACTTTGGGCTGCTAAAAACGCTGCGCGCATTGCAACTTCAGTTTTACCAAATCCCACATCACCACATACAACGCGATCCATAGGCTTGTTAGCTGTTAGATCTTTAATCACTTGTTCAATAGCATTTTGCTGATCAAGAGTCTCCTCAAAGGCAAAGCCACTAGCAAATTTATAATATGTATCATCCGGCTCAGACAGTGCAAATCCTTTCTGCGCAGCACGCCGCGCATAAACATGCAATAACTCTGCAGCAACATCTCGGATCTGCTCAGCAGCTTTACGTTTCTCCCTTTGCCATTTGTCACTGCCCAAATAATGTAATGGCGCATGCTCCACATCTACGCCGCTATAACGACTGATCAAATGCAAAGAAGTAACAGGCACATATAGTTTATCATTATTGGCATATTCCAAGGTTAGAAATTCAGCCTGCATCCCAGATAAATTTAATGTAGTTAGACCTTTATAACGGCCTACACCATGCTCCATATGCACCACAGGTGAGCCAATATTCAGTTCTGCAAGATTACGTATAGATGCATCTGGATCTATAGACTTAGATTTGCGCCGACGTAGCTGCATTACTTTACGACCTAGTAATTCATTTTCAGTGATGATTACTATGCCTTCTTCAGCAAGATCCACGCCTTGTTCAAAAGGCGCAACTATTAAGTACACTTTAGCAGTGCTGTGCCTAAATTCGGACCAATTCTTAATATGTGTAGTCTGGATACCGCGCTTGTGTAATAATTCATCCAGAATTACTTTACGCCCACTTGATTCGGCACAAAATAGAATTTTGCTAGTGCTATGTTTAACAAATTCTTCAATATTATCAATATTTGGCAAAACCTGTTCTGCATCTAAACTAATTTTGATTTGCTGTGACTGTTTAGTAAAACCAAAAACCAAGTCTGGCGGTAAAAATAATTCTGTAGGTGCTATTATAGGCCTTTTTAAATCATGTCCATACTGCTCGTATCGCGCATTGATCATTTGCCAAAATTCATCTGCTGCTTTTGGAATATTCCCCGCCTGTATAGTGATATAGTTTTTAGGCAAATAATCAAATAATGTTGCTGTATGATCAAAGAACAAAGGTAAATAATATTCTAAACCTGGCGCTTTGGTGCCTTGCGTTACATCTTGATAAATTGTACAGCTACGTGGATCACCACTAAAATGATCTCGCCACTTGCTTCTAAAGCGCGTTATTGCTTCTTCTGTAAATGGATATTCACGCGCAGGCAATAAACGTATTTCGGTCACTGTTTCTGTAGAACGCTGTGTCTCTGGGTCAAATTTACGAATAGATTCAACTTCTTTATCAAATAAATCTATTCTATATGGGGTACTCGCGCCCATAGGAAATATATCTA
>DALYEH010000036.1:1603-4281 GCA_031972715.1 Gammaproteobacteria bacterium
CCATGTTCCATAACTTGGCTATTATAATAATAACCGCATTGTTCCAAACGCTTGCGTATTTGCTCTAAATCTAAGGTATCACCAGGAGCTAATAAAAATGTCGTTTGATCTATGTATGTTTGTGGGCATAATTTATGCATCAAGGTGGCGATAGGTATAATCAGCACACCCTTTCTAAAGTTTGGCAAATTATGCAGTGCCGATAAACGTTGTGAAATAATGTCTTGATGCGGAGAAAAATTGTCATACGGCAATGTCTCCCAATCTGGAAAATGTACCAAGGGAATATCAAAAAAGGCTAACTCTCTTTCTAGCCTAAAAGCAGTGACAAAATCAGGCACAATTAGCAGTATAAGTTCTTGTGCTGCTTGTGCAAATTCTGCTATGGCTATACTTAACGCTGCGCCGTTTAATTTGCCAGGTAACTTAATCTTTTTTCGCCCCCATAATTCCAGATGCGTAATATTACCTTTTGTTGTACAATTTTGGTAGGGACTCAGAGATGTACAGGAATGCAATATCTATTAATTCTTTTAGCTTGGCCATGCTTGGTTATTAGTCAAACTTACGCAGGCGACCTACAAAGTCTTCGTGCACCAGAACTACAACTAGTAGAGCAAAATATTACTTTAGGGCTTAACACTGTAAAAGTAACTTATTCATATGCTAACACAGGCGATAATGATCTTACTGAGACTTTAGCATTTGCCTTACCCGCAAATACTGATCACGCTTACAAGGCACCAAATATAACTGTCAATCAAGCTCCTATACAAATACAGGTTATTCAAAAGGCGATCAGTCAGCAAGGATACGATGTCTCTCGTGAATTAAAAAACTTAGGATTACCATTTAACCCGATTGCTGCAATACATAGCATAGATGCCTCTGCTAATCGCGATAGCATAATAAATAGACTACGTAATTTACAAATCCTAGATCAACGTGAAGACACACCTACTTGGACAGTAAAAACATATTTTTATTGGCGACAGCATTTTGCAGCGCATTCTGTGACGCACATTGAACATACTTATAAACCTATCGTGAGTAGCCAAACTATAAAGTTACATAGCCTGAGACAGATCATAAAGTTGCCTCTCAAAGCTGCAAAAACGGTTTGGAATCTTGCGGTACATTGGACTTTTGAGGAAAAGGCTGTAGCTAGCACTCTTAAAGATCAATTTGAAAAGTATTGGCCACAGATAAAAAGCTATAATGTCAAAGATAGCGATTATCAAAATCTTTTAACAAACTTCCAACAGAAAAACAGGAAGAAATCTGATCTGGAAATAAAGGAATTAGACTTTGCTGTTGCCACACAAGATATGTGGGCGCACAGCATTAATCGTTTTGTTATCAATGTTGAAGCAAGCAATAATATGTATCCCTTAGCATCCTGGCAAACCAATATGCAACGCTTAGCGAATAATAGCTTGCAGTTTACAGCGGACAATTTTGTACCGCTACAAGATATTAAGATCTTATATATAGATTGCTCATAATTGCATTTGTCTCTTTTCTGCTTGTAACGAAGAAAGCATGGCTGCATATGCTGGATCTTTTGCTAAATTTCTATTCTCAGATTCATCTGTGATCACATCATATAACTCATCAGCTTTACCATTATTAACTAATTTATACATATTGTTTGGCCAATCACGGGTTCGCAAAAATGCATACATGCAGCTTTTGGGATTGTTTTTACTGCAGACTTGTAGCTGCAACGGAGACTTAGTGATCTGCCCTGCCGCAAGATCTCCTGCCTTCCATATAGGCAGATATGATATAGAAGCTGTTGGCTTTGTAATTTTTTTACCAGCCAAATCAGTTATTGTTGGTAAAAGATTGATAGAGTCAAACGGCAAATTGCTTACAGCATTTTTAACAACATCAGCACCCCATACCACAGCAGGGACTCTTATACCACCTTCGTATGCAGTACGCTTACCGCCACGTAATGGAAAATTTGCTTTAAAGAAAGTATTTAAGCCAAGCAACGTTGGCTCTTGTCCATTATCGGCAAGAAATAGTACATAGGTGTTATCACGGATCCCTAACTGAGTTATTAAATCCATTATTGAGCCAATATCACGATCTACATAACTTAACATTGCAGCATGGCCTTTTTTAGCCGCATCCCAAGGCTTATTGGCATAGATACCATAAGTAGGCACTGGACTGGTATAGGGCCAAGAACGCTTTGGATAGGTACCAACATGCGGAATATTAGGCGTCCATACTAAAAAGAAAGGTTTATGATCTTTAGCTTGCTGTGCAATAAATTTTAAAGCCTCTTTATAAAAGAGATCTGGGGCAAAAGTGCATTTGCCTTGCAAGCAAGTCTTAAGATTTGCATTCTTATTTTCAGGGTAACTAACACTCACACCATCCTTCTCTAAAGTAACTGGAAACAGCACATGGGCACTAGTTGTTGTGGGATAGATTAAACTATACTTAAAGCCCATAGCCTGTGCGGAACTTATAGATTTTGCATCTCCAGGTCCATATTTTCCGAAAATTGCGGTTTCATATTGCATATCCCGCAAGGCTTTAGGTAAATTTACATCTGGTATAGGCACCTGGCCATCCAAACCGTTATCCTTTACTTCTTCACTGCCATTAAACATACGCCATCTTGATGGCGCACATAAAGGCACTACATATGTTCGTTTCAG
>DALYEH010000036.1:4291-10896 GCA_031972715.1 Gammaproteobacteria bacterium
GCGGCATTTGCAATAATGGATTACCCGGCATTTCATTAACGCCCTGGTCGTCGGTCATATATATTATGAAATTAGGTGGGGTTGCTTGATTTTTACTTTGCATACAAATCCATCGCACTTGTTGTCCATCCCTTTAGTATAGACCATGATCAACAAATGCTAATGAATATGTTATTGTAGGTTACTCACCAAAACGCTTGATTAAAGACTGATTTCCCAACTGCTTTTGTAGTGACGTATGCGGTTGTATGTTTTGAGTACTGGGCATACCTGGTATAGGTTGCCATAGTGGTTGCACCAAAGGCTGCGGAGATAGAGGATCGCGCGCATGTGAAGTATTTTTAGCAGCATTAGCCGCAGCAAGAGGAGCAAACGTATTTTTTGGCCCCATTTTGTTGCTAAAAGTCTGGGATTGTATGCTTTGGTCGATACGCATTTCTGTAATCTGATCAGCTCTACTCCTTATAAGCTGTATTGCATTTGATAAGCTCTCGTCAGAAACTTGTTTCTCTTGTGTCAAATCACTTATTAGCGCCTGTACCTCATGTGCTGCTTGCTGTGCTTGATCAATGTTGCATACCTCCACATACACCTCTGCACGTAACAAAGTATAATATGCTTCAAATATTATGCCGTTTGGTATAGCGCGTAACATACATTTACTATCGAAAGCATTAAATTGACTATTAAAAACATTCAACTCCTCAAGGCTTTTACAGTTTTTAATGATATTTTCGAATTCAGAAAGTATATACAATATTCTGCTAGCATTGTTTTGTAGCTCAGCACTAGATAGCTCTCCACTGGTAGATGGTTTTATAAATTTTAATAATTGATAGGTATGCATTCTTGCATCAGCTGCTGAGTTAATAAAGTCCTTCTGCCAATTAATAAATGTTGCTCTTAGACCAAAACCCTCACACCGCTCTACACAGCGTGTGATAAAATTCCAACCAGCTACACGTGTTTCTGCATATGCGAAATTAAGTACATAAGACAACCTTTGCAGCTCTTCTTCTGTGGGCAAGGAATTGTTGCCATCAGATTTTGTAAATTTACACTCCAAAAGCATCAATTCAGCCTGAGCCCATCGCGCACGATCCGTATCTGTCACTGGAATTAAATAATAGGCAAATTGCACACATCTATTCCATAACGATAGCTTAGAATCCTTGGAGGCATTTTCAAGATATCTAGCACGTAGAAAATTACATTGCTTCTGCAAAGGTTGTATATTTAAATCTTCTGTATTTATAGCAACGTTCTCTGAAGACAGTTTGGGAAAGCTATTTACAAAGGCACGCCAAACACCACTCATATCAAAATAAATAGTACCTAAAATATCTGGCATAAAAAATGCCACTGATACAACTAGGCCAACTATAGGGTTTATCAACAAGAATGGCACAGCAAGAATTACTTTTAATACAAAAATGATTTTATAACTCTGGTCGCTTTTTAGCATGAGTTGCTGGATTTCGTCATCTTTAAGAGACAGAAATTTTACATCCTTTTTAGTAACATATCTCTGTAGTTTGCGTAATTTTATTAGTATAGTCTCAGTATTATTGTTTGTTGCGACTGTATTGTGCGCGCTTAGACTGTCTTCATACATGCGTGCATATTCGCGCGCCTGCTGTAATTCTGGATTCATCAAAGGTTGAATTTTTTCTTTTATTTCATGCAAAGACTCAAACATTACTTCCACCCCTAAGTACTTATAACTTATTATGATATGTTAGAAACCAAACGAATTATATCAAATGAGTTCAATTATGCAAAGCTTTTTGCATCCTAGGTGTGTAAGATCTGGACTTTCGTGCCTACAGGCACTAGTTCGAATAGCTCTAGAATGTCTTCATTCCGCATACGAATGCAGCCTCTGGATGTTGGAGTACCAGTTGGACGTTCGTTGGGAGAACCGTGGATATAGACATACCGCTGCATAGTATCTACATTACCCAGACGATTAAAGCCTGGTTCTAGACCACTCAACCACATGATACGAGTTAAGATCCAGTCGCGTGTGGGGTAAAGTTGGTTTAACTCTGGCGTATATACTTCACCAGTAAAGCGTCGTTCTTTGAAAATGGCGTTCAGTGGTGCACCAGCACCAATTTTTGCGCGTATTAGATGCATACCACGCGGGGTCTTGAAACTATTTTTTTCTTCGCCTAAACCATTTTTTGCAGTAGAAATTGTATAAGTTTTAGACAGATTGCCTAGTTCATACACATACATCTGTTGTAGTGCGGGAGAGATGACTATACTAACAAGCTCAGAATTTTGATTCTGAGCTTGTTCATCTAGAGTAGGATTAGTATGCTGCTTCTGTTTCAACTTCACGTTTCTTAATTGCTACAGGTGCTAACTTCATGCCCAAAGTTTGCTCTAACCAAGATAATAAAGTATCAGTTTGTCTTTTCGCAAGTTTTGGATCTTTAAAAGTATGTGTTAGCAAATGCATACCTTGAATACTTGATACAAGATTCAAAGCATATTCTGCTGCACGGTCACCAGATCCTAAAGCACGAAATTGAGTTTCAGACCATTCTAAAATGTCATGCAGCAACTTTGCAGCTTGATCAGCTAAAGAACCGCCTTGCTTACCCAACTCTTGGCATAGACCACCAATAGGACAGCCATATCTTGCGATAAGCTCCAATTCTTCTACATTCGTATCTACAAATGCACGTAATCTAGATGCTGGATCTTGAATTTCATCAAGTCTTGATAACATTTCAGCATACTCAGCAGCACGTTTTTCAATAACTGCTTCGCCTATTGCTTCTTTTGTTTTGAAATAATAGTAAACGTTCCCCAATGGCACATCCGCTTCTTGTGCTATATCTGCTAGGGTTGTTAAATTAAACCCTTGCTGATGAATTAGAACCTTTGCTGCTTCGATAAGTCTTATACGTTTATCAGTTTTCCGTGGCATAACTTCATTATTCCTTTCGTAAAAATACAGGGTTAACCCCTATCACCAATTACAGCCTAATGCTATAACCCCCATAGTTAGCCTGCGCTTTAACGCGTAGTCTAATTATTATATAAAACTCCACGTTAATTGCATACCAATCAAGTCCGCGTAGTTTTTATAATTACCAACTAAAGTCTGTCCAACGCTTCCACGCTGATTAATTGTACAGCCTTTAAAAAACAAGTGTGCATAGGCAATATCAATAGAAATTGCCTGTTTAATTTTATACTTTATGCCAAAAGCAAGCCAATATTTATCAGAGTCTGGTAAACTTGCTATTCTAAATTGTGTGCGTACAGGAGACTCATCGTATGCTACGCCACCTTTCAGTAGTAGCGAATTAGAATAGGTATAATTTGCACCGAATGCCACACGCCAAGTATTTTTACTTTTTAGCACAAAATTGGTCGTAGTATTTGGTTTATTATATACCAGCAATACATTTGTTAACCTGCTCCAATGTGTCCATTCTATATCAGCAACTGCGTTCCAGCTTGGAGAATACTGATGAGTAATACTATACACAATACGATCTGGAAAATTTAAAGACGCTCTGAGTGTAGTTGGTGCAGGTGATGATGGATACCCCAAGGTGCTAGTTTTACCTTTGAGCATAGGATCAAAAACGGAAAAATAGGCTAAGCCCATACTCGTTTCTTTGCTTGGTTTGTATAATGCACCAACATGAAAGCCATAAGCCCATCCATGCGCATTGTTTTTGATAAACCCTTCGCTGCCGAAATTAATCGCTGAGTCCACGGTAGCAATAGATAGCATAGCGTCAAAGCCTACACCTAAGGAAAAGCTGTCGTTAAACTTATAAGCGATTGCTGGTGTTAAATCTACTGTAGTAATCGATGATTTAGTAGCAACATAACGCGCAATACTGTCGGATGCATAACGCATATTTAAACCAAACGGAGCTAAAACACCAAACCCAACTGACCAGCGATTATTCAGTTTTTTATTAATAAAAAAAGACGGGATGACCGCGTTACTATCCGGGTGTGTAGTTGAACTAGCATTTACTTGACCGCCTAGATCATTTTTAGCAGAAGCATTATACAAATCAATGTGACCACGATAGTAGACAGCTGAAGCCACTATTTGCGTATGCTTCAGTGTGGTCAAACCAGCTGGATTAAAATATGTAGTACTAGCATCTTCACAACTAGAGGCAGTGCCTGCATAGGCTGTGCCCAAATATGTTGCATTTTGCTCATGCAATTCAAATGAACCTGCATTTGCATCATGAAGTATACAACTCATGACACATATGGATGTTGTAAGACACAACTTTCCATTAAAATGTGCCAATCCGTTTGACATAGCACTACTCCATTTTTGTAGATCTTTTCGCATTTGCAACTATTTCAATACTCAGCATAACTAAGTACACTCATAGTCAAAATCATAACATGACTGATTGTAAGGTAGAAGGGTTAATTGATATCAAGACCTACTTTGATTCACACCTTTCGAGCGACCTCGACACAATGTCTGCTACATCAGGTGAAAGATTTGGAGTTTGTCTTATACGTTGTAATTGTTTGCACATTAAATCCTGGCGAAACTGTGCAAATTTTTGCCATGCTGTGAGCGGCTGTAACATACGCGCCGCAACTTGCGGATTGATTGCGTTTAAGGTAATGACAGTATCAGCAAGAAACTTATAACCAGCCCCATTCGCGACGTGGAATCTTACGGGATTCCCAACACCAAAACCGCCAATTAAAGCATACACTTTATTAGGATTTTTGATATCAAAAGCCTCATGCTGCATCAAACCTTGTACTTGCTCTAAACTATCCTCTAAATCAGCCACAGCTTGAATCGATAACCACTTATTTACTACCAAAGGATTGGTAGACCACTTATCATAGAAATCCATTAAGGCCACAATTCGCTCATTGCATTGAATGTTTGCTAATGACATTAACGCCGCAACACAATCTGTCATGTTGTTTGCATGGTTGTATTGGTAATTTGCAACTTCAATGGATTTTTCGTCTCTAAGGCTGGTAATGAAACCAAGTATAGTATTCCTACAAGCACGCTTTGCTACATCTTCGGCTGTATACTTGTAAGGCCCGAAGATAGTGTAGTGTTCATACATGGCATGCAAATCACGTGCATATTTTTTAGCTAAAGTAACGACCATAAAGCGTTTTGCTGTGTAAATCATGTCAGGATCAGCCACTTGCATAGCCTCTATCAGTACTTGTGTTGTTGGTGGTTGTAACAGTTCTGCTTTAAGCCTGGTATTAATTTGCATATCTGTTAAAAGAGCGCCAAATGTTTCCAAGATAATTTCTGGTAAAACAAGCTCACGCTCATTTTGCACGTCATCAATAAGATTTAGCAAAACATTAGTATACAGTTTTTGCCCAGCAGACCAGCGATTGAAATCATCGTTATCTTTATTTAATAAAAATGCTAGTTCTTGATTAGCAACTTCGCGCTGTATTTTCACTGGAGCAGAAAAATTGCGTAGAATTGATAAATGCGGCTTGGCTATAATATCCTCAAATACGAATTCCTGCTCTGGTTTGGTTAGAGATAACACGTTTTCTCGCAAAGGTATATCTGTACCATTATCATCCATCAAACCGATGGCAATAGGAATATGCATAGGTTGTTTATTAGTTTGACCCTGTGTATCTGGTACTTTTTGCGCTAACTTTAGGACATATCTTTTGTTAGCCGAGTCATATTCCTCTAATACCGATATTTCTGGGGTGCCAGCTTGTGTGTACCATAATTTAAACTGAATCAGATCCACCCCAGATGATTCTTGTAAAGCAGCAACAAAGTCGTCTGTAGTCACAGCATGCCCATCAAAACGCGCAAAATATAGATCAGTGCCGGCTCTAAAACGCTCTGCGCCCAACAACGTGTGCAGCATGCGTATAACCTCCGCACCCTTTTCATACACGGTAGCCGTATAGAAATTGTTTATTTCAGCATAAGAAGCTGGGCGGACTGGATGAGCTAATGGACCTGCATCTTCGGCAAACTGCCTAGTAATAATACCCTTAACCTCATCGATCCTAATTACAGGCGACTGCGTTATGAACTGGGTAAATTGTTGTTCCCTAAATACAGTGAAACCTTCTTTTAAACTTAACTGGAACCAATCTCTACAAGTAACCCTATTCCCTGACCAGTTATGAAAATATTCATGCCCAACTACTATATCAATATGTTCAAAATCAGAATCAGTGGCTGTTTGCGCGCTAGCCAAGATGTATTTGGAGTTGAATATATTCAGACCTTTATTTTCCATCGCACCCATATTAAAATCGTTCACGGCTACGATCATATAAATATCTAAATCATATTCCCGACCATATGCTTGCTCATCCCAACGCATGGCCTTTTTTAGAGCTTCCAACGCATGTGCAGTTTCAGATAAATTGGGTCTCTCTACATAAACCTTGCACTTTACTAAACGACCACTCATAGTAACAAAATTATCTTCTGCACAAACTAAATCCCCCGCCACCATCGCAAACAAATAGCATGGTTTTTTAAATGGATCTTCCCATACTGCAAAATGCCGGCGCGTATCTTCACTACCATGGGCAACCAAATTACCATTTGCCAATAGAACTGGATACTC
>DALYEH010000036.1:10906-12052 GCA_031972715.1 Gammaproteobacteria bacterium
GTTTGTCAGCATGGATTGTGACTTTAAATGTTGCCATTACATCTGGGCGGTCAAGATAATAGGTGATGCGCCTAAAACCTTCGGCCTCACATTGCGTGCAATAAATGTTCGATGACTTGTACAAACCGCTCAAAGCTGTATTTGCTGCTGGATTAATTTCAGTGATAATCTTAAGCGTAAATTGATCGGGTACATTGTTTAAAGTTAGGCTTAATGGCTCTAATGTATAATCGCTTACACCTAATACTTTATTGTTTAATGTTATTTCTTTAAGAACAAGTTCTTCACCATTTAAAATTAGCTGCTTAGTATTAGTCTTAGCTGCTGGATTTTTAGAGATCGTAAGTATAGATTTTACTACCGTAACATTTGGCAACAAGTCAAAATCTAATTCTATATGCTCAACCAAATACTCTGATGGCGTGTAGTCCTTCAGATATATAATTTTGGGCTCATTAGCTGTTTGACTCATATAGAAGATCCTATTTCAAATAAAGGAAAAATATGCATAAAAATTTTAAGTTAATTATATATAACTTTAGACTAGTGTAACAGTATAATCGTTCTGAAATATTACGCTGCAAACGTTGCGGCGAATTGTCACCAAAATCTTATTTTTACACTCTCAGCAATCCATGATCTATATAGAACAATAAACCCTGTTCTGATAAAATAAAACAAATTGAATACAAAATGAGCTATTATCATGACTTGCAAATTCAGGGCTTTTTCATTACTAGAGATGATGGTGATTCTAGTAATTGTACTAATCATAGGCGTCGTAGCATATCCGGTTATGACACAATACCTAGTGCAAAGCAAAGTCGCGGATGCTTTAACCGCAACAGCTCCTATACAAAGTTTGGTTACGAACAAAATTGCCTTGCTAGGTTCTGTCACAGGCTCAGGAAATAATTTAAATACACCAGCAACTCTAAGTCGTTACGTTGCCTCATTCAGCGTGAACTCAAACGGTGTCATTTCCATTACGACCACGGCTGATGCAGGAAGCATAAGTTTTAGTTTAACACCAGTTTATGACGCAACCTCTGAGCAAGTGAGTTGGACTTGTGCTGTTAGTAATTCTAGCATGAACGAATCAGTACCAAGTAGTTGCAGAATATAAGTATGTCAGAGCTAGCAGTG
>DALYEH010000037.1:0-7362 GCA_031972715.1 Gammaproteobacteria bacterium
GGTTTCAACAAAACACGATGTATTTTCTTATGGTGTGATTGCCTATACCATGGCCACCTCAGCGCAGCCATTCCCTATTTATGCAGGTTGGCAAGATTATCCGCATAAAACTCGACAGATATTTTATTCCACAAATTATCAATCAAAACAAAAAAGTCATTTATGGCCACCGAGCATTAATCATAAGTATACATCTTTCCGTGATCAGGTTGATGCTGCATTGGAGAAAAATGTAGCTAAAAGGCCGCTAGCAAGTAAATTACCGAGGTTACAGTGTTATTGAAAGACGCTGTCCATAAATAAGCGAATAAACAGCCAGACAAAACAAAAGATTCACTATATGTCATCTATGCAGTTTGGTCATTAGCGTCCTTAGTGCTATCTATGCGATAGTATTTTCACTTGGTACTTGAAACTAAATTTTTAATACATATATAAAATTTTAGAGAAAGTTAACAAGAGGATGAGCATATGAACCTAATACGCTATCGACCTTCAAGTCTATTAGAGACTATCCAAAATGATCTTGGCGATTTGTTAAATTTTAATCAGGCAAGTCTAAAGAGCGGGGGTAAATGGGCGCCACACGTAGATATAAAAATCAAAGATGATAAGTATATTGTGTTAGCCGATATACCAGGGGTTAATCCAAAAGATATTAACGTAACACTTGAAGGTAACGTTTTAACCATTCAAGGTGAGCGTACTACAGAGAGTCTAGATGAAAAAGAAGGCTATACACATTCTGAAAGATTTACAGGCACCTATTATCGGCAGTTTACTTTGCCTGAAGACATTGCTAGTAATGATATTACGGCAAAATGTGATCATGGAGTACTAAAGCTTACGATACCAAAGCAGCAAAAACAAAAGGAATCTGTTAAAAGGATTGATGTCAAGTCTGACAAAGGAGAGTGATACTCTCCTTCTTCTTCTTTTCCATATGTAATATTTTTAGATAATATTCTAAACTAAAATAGTAAGTATATTTTCTTAAAGAGGCTTTGATGGCAAAATTTATATATTTAGCGATTCTGCTTTTAATGTCATGTACTGCATATGCAGAAAGCAAATGCTACGCAACAGTTGGCGCAGGGTTTGTAGTTCCAACTAAGAACACTAGAGTATTAGATAATTCCAGTTACGTAACTTATGGGCCTACTGCAGCTCCATCTGGCGAGAGTATTTTCGGTTTACCAAATGTTTCATGGCAAAATAAATTTAGGCCTGGCTTTAACGTTAGTGCTGCAACAGGATATCATTTCTCGGCATCTTGGCGTGGGGATCTAGAGTTTTTGTATCAGCGTGTAAAAAGAAAGGTAGTAGGAACTTATAGTTTTATCGAATATGATGCTTTAAATCTCTCTGTTATCGACAGTGCCAATAACATTGTCATGACCCCATCCAACGGCTATTTAAATATTTATTCATTATTAACTAATGGTTATTATGATTTTCGCAATTATGGGAAGTTTAAGCCTATGCTTGGTGCAGGTTTCGGTATTGCCTGGATGGAAGGATATGCAACTTCAGCGCTAGGGAGTTTTGTAACGAATCTGGGAACAACCGCCCCTACTGTTCAACATAGCCCTAAACTTACTGGAACTGCATTGGCGCTGCAATTTAAAGCTGGCGTTTCGTACTCTATGTACAAGTCAATGTCACTAATGCTGCAATATCGATTGTTCCTTACCTCTAACTTCATAGCAAATAAAAGTAGCATTATTACCAATCTAGCACTTGGTTCAGCTGCGCGTTATTTCTACATAAGCCAACAAACCATAAGCGGTATGTTGACGAATGGTTTAGAGGTGATATTAAAGTTTGATATATAAGATTTGGCATACCTGTCACACACTACGCGAACTAAGTAGTGTGTCCAGGTGTTGCGCATAGATCATATATCCTCAGCAATACTTAAATGGTAAGGTTATTACTTATTAGCGCTATTCTTTATAAGCTTAGAAGTTTCAAATCCAAGCTCCTTAGCATAATGTACATACTCATCATAAGTTTTAGAGTCTAACGTTTTATTTCTAGCTAGAATCCATAAATACTTTTTGGACGGATCTCCTACTAGCACGACCTTGTAATCAGCATCAAGTTTTAGAATCCAATAATCCCCAGAAAACAGCGGATCAAGGAAACTCAAAAATCCAGGCAAAAAACTAACCTTTAACTTGGCATTATTGCTATCCGGGACTACGGTTGCCCTACCAGTTGCCCGTTTAAGTTCACCACTAGGTGAATGTATATGACAAGAATTGACTACTTGAATAACATCTTTGTCCAGAGTGTATTCTGCTGTGGCATTGACGCAATTTTTTTCAAACCACGCATCTAGTCTGGCAATTTCATACCATTTACCTAAATATCTTTCTAAATCTACCGCTTCTACCGTGGATAAAGCATAAATATTAGTACTAATTATTAAGGTAAAAAATAGTAATATTTTTTTATACATATTTACTCCTATAAAGTAAGTTATTTTGTAAAAATTACTTGTTTGAGAATTGCTGAAATGCTAGCAAAGTATCAGCAGCATACATTAAGGCTGGTCCACCGCCCATATAAACAACCACATTCAACATTTCAATTAATTCTTCTTTAGTAACACCTAGTTTTACTAACTTCTTGACGTGAAAACCAATACAGCCATCACATTGCTTACTTATGCCTATGGCTAAAGCAATTAGTTCCTTAGTTTTTTCGTCTAATATATTAGATTTAGTAGCGGCATGTGATAGTGAGCGAAATGCTTGCATTAAATCTGCAGAATCGCTATTCATGGTGTTTAACGAGTTTGAAATTGAATTTGTAATTTCAACATAATCTTTGCTCATGCTGTTCCCTTAAATGTGTGTCTACAACAGAAAAATGAATAAATTTTTGCATAATATTGATCATTGATGCTTAAAATCTCATATAAGTTAACCGTTAAACCTTAAAAAAGCAACAAGGAAACTATAGGTCTAGTTAAAATATGTTGAAAATGTACAGTAATCAATATAAATAATGGATTTTACTCTATACTGATATGTGTCTAAGACAATTGTTTACTTTAATGATTTGCCAATTTAGCAGATAATTTTTTATTTTGTTAAGACAGCTTTAGAGCAGGTCTAATGCGGATAGCATATATTTACTGCTCAAATTCGTCATTTAAAAATTTCAACTGAAGAAGAAAAAACCATTCCATTTTCGCCTATCGCTGGGGCTTATGTTTAGCTGTTGGTATAGGACTATTTGTGTTCGGTAGAATGAAGCGCTAATAAGAACTATGATGATTTAGGTTCTTGCAGTTGCATGTCTGCGGCTTGCAAGTCATTCTACATAATTATCTACTAAAACTAGTATTTTCAGTCAATTTAACATCTATAATATTTTTAATCAGTACAAAAACTCCAGCAAGGACTGCGGTTAAGTGTTTGTCATGGGTCATGGTAGCCATTTTCAATAAGTTAAAGGACTAAGTTATGAAAATAAGCGCGCCCGTAGGTATGTTTTCATCGGCATTCAATTATTTCAGTTCAGGGCTCAATGTTCTTGGATCTATTACGGATGGAAGAATGTTTGAGTATATAGGAATAGCTGATGTTTATCGCAATGTTGCATCATGTGCAAAAATAAATGTCTCTAAAATCAACCGTTACATTCCGTTAAGTAAGGGTGATTTTATCACTTTTGCGATGACAGCCACAACTATTTTCATGGGAGAAACTTCGCAGACTAGTTGGCCTAATGAAAATATGAAAGTGCCTATAATAAGTTTGATGGCAGTCCTCACATATCTATCAGATACCGTAGTACATAATGAAAAATTAGCAGCATCACAAAGAAATATTCAAGAGTTTATTAGGCTCTTAGAAGAACTGGATGATATAATAGAGGAGATTAGTATTGCGGATGATCCCTGGTCAGGCTTTATTGTTTGCTCTGTTGTAGATATAGGAACACGTGGTCTATTACAGATATGGCAAGAATGTGCGTGCATGCAAATCACGCTTAAGCATAATTGTGGCTCTATTTCACTTTATAATACAAATCATGTGACCAATAGCTATAAAATTATTAGCAATATTGGTGGTATTGCAGCATTTATGTTAGTAGGAGCTAATGTCTATTTATTGGCTAATAGCGGACTAAGCAAAAGCGCAGCAGATGCAAAACCTACCGTAATCCCCATGCCATCTCCAACAATCAGTTCTAGCTTAACTAATTGTCCTACAGCACAGCCTGAGATAGAAGAGCATATTACACATTTAGGTTCCGCATCTGCAGTGCCAATACGCTTAGCATTAGATTTAGTAGTTCAAGCATTTCATGCCATGTCCATAAAATACAAGCAAATGTGCTCCCAAATATTGCTGGCTCTTGAAGAAGAGTTAAGAATAGCAAGGGATGAGCATAGGTTGACTAGTCCTGTCGATTTTCCGAGCAGCGTGCGCATATTTATAGAATCCATTGACTTGCAAGACTCTTCTTTGATTGCTAAAGCGAAACAGTTAGAAGCTGAATACTTTGCATATAAAGAGTTGGTACATGCTAAGGCGATTGCAAGTATATCAGAAAAAACTAAAGAAGTTGCACGCATATCTACTGTACATAGATTTAAATATGCTATAGAGCATCTAATGAATGAGCGTGAGCGTGTAAGTAATGACGCTGCTGCCTTGGAGCATAAACAAGCTATAGATGAGGTAAAAGAAGCGTATAGAATATTAAATGAACAGAATGAAGAACTACACGCAATAATGGAGATAATAAATAACATTTTACAAACATTTATCATAGATAATAATTTGCCTAAAGCTAAAAGTCAGATTAACACTTTATTATTAGTAGATTTTAAAGAACAAAATAAAAATCTACATATTTTGTTGCAGACCTTGCTGATAGTCTTAGATAAAATCCCTGTTAACGTTTTGAAGAATTTTCCAGATGGGCAAATTGAAGATTACGGGTTTCTATTTGAAGAAGATATAGAACGTGGGATCTTAGAATCCGTAGATAGATCTGTACTGCGCAGCTATAGTCATAATCTGGAAAGTGCTGTAGATATGACAACAGAAGGAGCTATGATTGCATCTACAAGACGCCATGAGGAACAACAGAGAAATTCGCCCCAATGGTAGGTGCCGCTGGACTTGTTTTATAGTTACTTTACTTGGTATGTGGGGTAGAGTAGGGTCGCCAATAGTTATGGACATATATTGAGCGATAGTTATATGATTATATGAAGAGTTTTGAATTTTTAACAGAAGTGGTGTAGAAATTATGAGTGGTTTTTATAATGATGCAACAAACCTCAAAGATTTTTTACCTATCAAGGTAATTGTTTATCGTACAATCATACTGGACTTAGCTACCAATATGGGGTGCATCAAGCCCTGGGAAAATATAGACAACAAAATCACGGCTACCTATGACGAGGAAAAAAGTCAAAGTATGATTACATACGCTGAGCCTGTGACTGAGAGTATTACAAGTACGCCATTACTAGTAATTAGCTCACTTCCTAACAACGAAATGGATCCAAAATACAAAGAAAGCCTACAGCAGAAAATTTATAGTGCTAGACTTGATGAAAAATCTCTAGAAAAGTTGCGAACAATTATAGGCCAGGAGCAACAATTAAAATATGATGATAAACACAAAGTTTCTAAACTATTAACATTTAAATTATTTTTAAGAGCGTCAAACTATTCTAAAAGCAAGGAGCGAATACAGAGAGAAGAAATTGAAGAAGTGATACGACATTTAGTGCGATATGTTTATATTGGAAAGTGTGCAGAAAATTTTGCATATAGCTCTAGAAACATTCTTTCTCTGTATGCAGATGAAACCTATGCGCAAGCTTGTGAGCAACATTATATGCGAAGCTACGGATTATATAACTATCAGGCAGCTTGTGATTTTTTGTATGAGATAGGGAATATTATAACTGCTGAAGAATTTGCTAATTTTGAAGGCTTAAAACATATTTGGGGTAGTTTGTATTCTTTAGCGGCTGAGAGATTCATAGAAGTCACGAGAGCTATCAAAAATCTAGATGATTTTACAGGTGTCAAGAAACAATATAGAGAAAAAATCAGGGAAATGCTAGAAAAGCACTCGTTGTCAGAATACATTACTCAAATTATGGTGGACTCACCCAAGGAGGCTATGCCTGTTTTGAGTCAATTCAAGCTTGAGTTATGTAATTTTTTCTTAAGAGCGGATCATGCAGAGTCACTTAAGTCTTGTAAAAAGCAAGAACGTCCAAATAGTGCGGATTATGAAAAGCTTAAATTTGAATAATAGTTTAAAAAATGTCTACTTGTATCAGATATTCGTTGTCATAGCCATATCTGTTTCAACGGCACAAGCTTATGTGTATAAACCTTGGCTGCGCCCCCTATATTACTCTGACCAGCAATATGCCATAAGCAATCTCTATGGTTACATTACAAATGCTGGTGGTATCCTATTGGGATTAGACACATATCTTGATTCTGGCGCAATGATTGGTGTAGGTTTGAGCTACGTTTCAGCGTTACAAAAAGATATTAATAGTACCACGTCGCAGGTTAGGATCAATCATTATCAAGGTAGTGTGTTTGGTACTTATAATTTGTACCAACAGTCATTTTTGGATTGGGATCTAAACTGTGGTTTCAATAATAACAAAAATTCTACTTATATCAGTAATACCGCAAGTACTACTGGTGGTTATGCAGCACAACAATATAGCGCAAAGGCTATTATGCACAAATTGTACGTAAAAAAATCTATACATTTTATTCCACAAATTAACGCCAATTTCATATATCTGCATCAGAATGCATACATTGCGCATGGTATTGGCACCAGCAACCGAGACATAGTAGCAAAAAATGATGGTACCTTTATGTTAGGCGCTGGATTTAAAATGTATTCCACTTATACACGTAGTCGCTGGAAAATACGCCCAGAGTTGCGCTGTCTACTGTTTTATGATGTTTTCAGCTCAAGTATGAATGCATTAACAGCTTTAGTAATTGGCGGTCCTGTGATTAGTACCTCTACTGTGCCAGGGCGTGGATCTGGGCAGTTTGGGGTGAGTCTCTGTGGAGAGGCTAATAAGCATCTTCGATGTTCGTTGAATTATGATCTATTGCTAAAGGCTTCCTATTTTAACAATGTGCTTAGCTTTAATATAAAATATCTAATATAATTAGGGTCTTTGTCTTGGTATTTGCAATCCTAACTCTTCGCGAATAAAGCGTAGGTTTCTGTTTAAAGGCTCTGCTTTAGATTGACGTAATAGCTCAGCTAAAACGTTCTGATCTACCTCTGCTTTGGCTGCTTTTAGTATTTTTACACTCATTGGATCTTGATTTT
>DALYEH010000037.1:7372-9516 GCA_031972715.1 Gammaproteobacteria bacterium
CCACAGAGGCGTGTAGCCTCTACGGGAATCTCGTATATTTGGGTTTGCACCAGACTTGAGCAAATTGATCATTTGCTGGTGCTGCCTATTGATTACGGCATGATGTAGCGCGCTTCTGCCACGCGCATCTAGTTGATCATAGTTAATGCTCATATACTATCCCGTATGTTGCATAAATCTAGCATAGCATAATTTTCAATTTTGCTTAGTAAGATTTAGCAAAAATGGTGTAGGGTGAATTCGGCTTGCCAGTGAAGATGCAATTGCCTGTTTTGCCATTTAAATAAGCAGGTATTACGCGCGGGGTGACTTTTAGATCTTGCTTGAGCTTCTCTTCGCTTACAGGTTCATCACACCAGGCTGCTAAAGCGAACCCGCCACTATTTTCATCTTTGGGATCAAAAAATTGGTACATCTCTTCAACTGTTTTGATTTCACGGGTATTCTTCTCTTGAAAAGCTTTAGCTTTATTGAAAATATTTACTTGCATTTCGTTTAAAATTTGTAATACGTTTTGCAAAAATTCTTGCTGGTTTATAGAAGATTTTTCATTATAAGCTTGATCGCGTCTGCCCATAAATACAGAATTTTTCTCTAACTCTTGTAAACCTATTTCTAAGCGAATAGGCACTCCTTTCTTTACCCAACCCCAGGCTTTTTCGCCTGGACGTTTGTCAGTGACGTCTAACTCTACTTGTAATGCAACACCTGCGAACTGCATTGCACGTAATGCTTGAGCAATATTTTCACAATAAGCCATGATTTTATCTTTATCAGCATCATTGCGAATCAATGGCATGATCACTACGTGTACTGGAGCTATTTTAGGTGGCAGTATTAAGCCATCGTCATCGCTATGTATCATTACCATGCTACCAATTAAACGCGTTGTCACGCCCCATGAGGTAGTATGTACATATTCCATATTGCCTTGGGCACTTAAGTATTTAATATTAAATGCTTTGGCAAAATTTTGTCCTAGATAATGCGAGGTGCCGCCTTGTAAGGCCTTTTTATCTTGCATCATTGCTTCCATAGTGTAGGTGTTCACTGCACCTGGGAAACGTTCACGTGTTGTTTTTTCACCATGGATCACAGGCATACCTAAATAATTTTGGATCAGATCTACATAGCAATTTAACATAGTTAAGGTTTCTGTACAGGCTTCTGCAGCAGATGCATGCGCTGTATGACCTTCCTGCCATAAAAATTCAGAAGTGCGCAAAAATACACGTGGGCGCATTTCCCAACGCACTACGTTTGCCCATTGATTATAAAGCAAAGGTAAATCTCTGTAAGATTGGATCCAGCGCGAATATAAATCGCCAATAATGGCTTCTGATGTAGGGCGTATAATTAGCGGCTCTTCAAGTTTACCTGCTGGTTGTAATTTGCCATTTGCATCCGCTTCTAAACGATGATGTGTCACCACCGCACATTCTTTAGCAAAACCTTCTACATGTTCCGCCTCTTTTTCTAGGAAGCTTAGTGGTACAAATAAAGGACAATAAAAATTCTTATGCCCAGTATCTTTGATCATTTTATCCAAGACTCGCTGTATATTTTCCCAAATGGCATATCCCCACGGCTTAATAACCATACACCCTCGCACTACAGATGATTCAGCTAAATCAGCAGCTTGGATAACTTGCTGATACCATTCTGGATAATTTTCCTGACGAGTAGGAGATATAGCGGTCTTGGACATTTGTTTAAACCTATAATTCTTTTAAATGAGTAAGGAATTATACTGGGAGGGGTGTGCGCTAAGCAATAATATTTTGCTTACTTGCAGGTACGCAGATAGTTCTCTAAGTCCACTACCTGTGCTGGGGTAAACCATAGGCCTTGCTTCCCGCGTCGCCACAGAATGTCTTCTGCAGTTTGCGCCCATTCATGCTGCACTAAATAGTCCACTTCGCGCTTGTACAGTTTGCCGCCAAAACATTTGCCAAGATCAGAAAGATTGTGGCAGTTCATGAGAATTTCCACACAGCGTGTGCCGTAAGTAGCTACATAATGCCGCAATAGAGTTTCTGGAATAGGGGCGTAGCTTTTACATATATGTTGCGTAAACGCTTTAAGATCATCGTTAGGAAAATAGCCGCCAGGTAAATACGCTCTAGCGGTCCAGGGTTTGCCAA
>DALYEH010000037.1:9526-11911 GCA_031972715.1 Gammaproteobacteria bacterium
GTATTTTTGTAAACTATTGACTAGCACTTCAGATAAACTTCTATAAGTAGTAAGTTTTCCACCAAATATTGATATTGCTGGTGCATGCATATTACTGTCATTAATATCTAAGGCGTAATCTCTAGACATTGCCTTGGCTTCTATATTTTCATCAGCATGTAAAGCTCGAATTCCGGTGTAACTATATAGCACATCTGTAGGTTTAAGATCCTTTTGTAAATATTGGTTCACTGTGTCACATAAATATGCAATTTCTTGGCTGGAGGCATGCCATGTTGTGGGCAGCTCATCCAATAATACATCGGTTGTTCCTACTAAACTGAAGTCATTATAATAAGGAATGACAAAAACAATGCGCCCATCAGTATTTTGTAGCACAAAAGCTTTTTTATGTTCGTATAGTTTAGGCACAACTATATGGCTGCCCTGTACAAGGCGTAAGTGATATTTTGGCTTTAAATCTAGTATATCTTCAGCCACATGTTTGACCCAAGCCCCTGAAGCATTCACAATAGCTTTTACATTTATGACTTGCAGATCATTACCGCGTAATAAGGATACCATCCAGCCATTTTCTTTGCGTATAGCCTTGACCAACTTGGTATGCGTCAAAATCTCTGCGCCATGTTCTCTGGCTAATAGAGCTACATGTAAAACCAATCGACTGTCATCGGCAGTACAATCAAAATATTCTAGCGCTTTGGTATATTCTGCTTTTAAGTTTAAGTCTTGGACATCTTGCGGGCGCAAGATTCTGGAGTGCGGGATATCTGCATCAAAAGCTAGATGGTCATAAATCCATAAGCCTGCGCGTAATATCCATAATGGTCGTACTAAGTGTGAGTGAGGCAGTACAAATGCCTGTGGGCGCACCAAATGCGCGGCGTTATGCGCTAATTTTTTACGTTCGCGCAAAGATTCACGTACTAGTCCAAACTCATAGTTTTCCAAATATCGCAGACCACCGTGAATCAATTTGCTGCTGGCGGAAGATGTGCCTTGAGCTAGGTCGCCCATTTCGCAAAGCACAACGCTTAGTCCGCGTCCCGCTGCATCTGCAGCGATGCCAACCCCGTTGATACCGCCCCCTATTACTAATAGGTCTTTATCCATGATATAAATTGTTAGTCAGAATGTATACTAATTATACTACACTGAGAATATAAAGGTAGCAAACTATACAGTTAATAGTATAGTTTTGCTGTTGGTCGAAAGTTGGATTAGTATGCGGATGCTTTGCACAATTAATTAAGTTATGATGTAGCCTCAAATTTTTAGGAATATTATCTTGGACAGTAACCAAAATATAATAGAAATTAACAATTTATCATTTAGCCGAGACTCAAAGTTAATCTTTGACCGGGCTAATTTAAAAATTCCTAGAGGTAAAGTTACTGCAATCATGGGGCCAAGCGGATGTGGTAAAACAACCTTACTGCGTTTAATTGGCGGACAACTGGCTCCAGATGAAGGCTCAATTTATGTGTGTGGAAAAAATATTGAAAATATCACTAAAAATGAGTTATTCCATATCCGAGCCAGAATGGGTATGTTATTTCAAGTAGGCGCTTTATTTACAGACTTAAATGTTTTTGAAAATGTAGCCTTTCCTTTACGCGCACATACTAAACTACCGGAACATATGATTTATGATTTGGTATTGATGAAATTACAAGCCGTGGGCTTGCGTGGTGCGCAAAAATTGATGCCGAGTGAATTATCTGGTGGTATGGCTAGACGCGTAGCCTTGGCTCGTGCTATTGCCTTAGATCCAGATTTTATCATGTATGATGAGCCGTTTACGGGACAAGATCCAATTTCCATGGGTGTTTTAGTAAAATTGGTTCGTATGTTAAATGATGCTTTGGGTATGACATCGATTTTAGTATCACATGATGTACATGAAACTATTAGCATCGCGGATCATATTTTTTTAATATCTAATGGGAAAGTTGTTGGTGCTGGATCGCCAGATGATCTGCTAAATTCAGATGATGCCTGGGTGCGTCAATTTATGCAAGGGTTACCAGATGGGCCTGTGCCTTTCCACTATCCAGCTCCAGCATATACAGATGAGTTGTGGGGGCCGGCAAGATGCTAGAAACATATTTGTATAACGTTGGTTTCCATGTTCTTGCTAGTCTAGAAAGCATTGGGCGCGCATCGCGTGCACTTTTTTACTCTATATTTGCCAAACCAGATTTTATTAATGGACCTAGCCGCTTAATACAGCAGATTTATTCAGTGGGGGTGTTATCACTGGTTATCATAGTAATCTCTGGGTTTTTCATTGGTATGGTTTTGGGGTTACAAGGTTATAATATACTGTCGCGCTTTGGAGCAGATCAAGCCTTAGGGGAATTAATTGCTCTGAGTATGGTGCGG
>DALYEH010000038.1:0-5353 GCA_031972715.1 Gammaproteobacteria bacterium
ATCAACAGCAAGCTCAAATTGTTAATGATAAATGTTTACAGTGGGCGCAAGCGCAAGATATAACCCTTGGTAATTTGGCGCAGATTCAAAATTACCTAGAGAATGTCTTGTGGCATAAAATAACTGTTTTAGCGTTAAGCTATTGGCAGCAGGATTTTACAGCTAAGCAGGGCTATAATGAGTTCTTAACTAGAACACCGCAACAAATAGATCATTTGATTATACAAAACTCTCAATATGTGTCTCCTATGCACAGTGTGCCCATGCTAGCAAAATGCAAACGTGCCATGATCATGGGTAATTATTCTGTGATTACTGTGCCACGTTTTGCAGTAAGCATAGATTATGAATTAACGAAACATTATAACTTGGCTGAAAATGATACAGATTTTGAAGAGTTACAATTTGACGGTTACTTAGGCTCTGTTGGCAATACATGGAGCATGTTGACTCAAGGGGTAGAAGCAGAGCAGGTGTTACCAGTGCCCAATAAAAATCTTTGCTACGAGTTTATAGATGTTAGTTCTAAGAGCCAAGATTGCTATGGCAGTTTAGATAATCGAGGTAGCGTAGAGGTGTTGTATACCTGGCTGCAAAAAAATGCTCAAATAGCTTCTGATGTCATTATTTATACTTGTTTTAGTGCTCAGGCAAAGCTAATTAAGTCAAAGCTGGTTTCTACAGCATTCAGCGAGATTCCTGTAGAGTTTTTACAGGTTGCTAATTTTAATCTAGCCAAAATCAGTATATTTTTACCAGTATATGCGTTGCCTGATCGCGCACCATTTGTATTTGATCAGGGCGCAGAAATGTTTGAACAATTAGAAGCAAATACCCAAGAGCACTTAATTGTGATTGGTGATAAACGTTTGTTTAAGCCTGAATTGCATTCTGCAAGCGGCAACTTTGCTAAGCGGTTTGCAATTAAAAATTATAATGAAAATCTAATAACAACAGAGGTTGATGGTGTCTGAATGTAGTATTAATGTCCAAGTAACGCGTCCAATCATAGTAGAACGTATAGAGAAAAAACTTTTACATTACATGGGCAAGGCCATTGCCGATTTTAATATGATTGAGCATGGTGATAGGGTGATGTTATGTTTATCTGGCGGCAAAGATTCGTTTACTATGCTGACAATTCTAAATAAACTAAAACAGCGTGCCAATATAAAATTTGATCTATTTGTATTTACTCTTGATCAGGCTCAGCCTGGCTGGGACGATAGTGCTCTAAAAAATTATTTAGAAGAGCGCAATTTTAAATATGAAATCCTAACGCGCGATACATATTCGATAGTTAAAGACAAAATCCCAGAAGGGGCTACGTATTGTTCGCTATGCTCGCGTTTGCGCCGCGGAATTATATACTCATATGCCAAAGAGCATGGCTACAATAAAATTGCTCTAGGGCATCACCGCGATGATTTGATTACTACGCTGTTAATGTCTATTTTTTATAATGGACAAATTAAATCCATGCCGCCAAAGCTTCTGTCTGATGATAAGCAAAACATAATTATCAGACCAATGGTGTATTGCCAAGAAGCAGACATCATCAAGTATGCTGCTGCACAGAAGTTCCCGATTATTCCATGTAACTTATGCGGCTCGCAGGACAACTTGGCGCGTGTCAAGGTTAAGCGTTTGATCAGAGATTTAAGTATAGAAAATCCAAAGATCCCAAGCAATATATTGAATGCCATTGCTAACGTGCGTCCTAGCCAGCTAATGGATCATACCTTGTGGGATTTTAAGAATTTACAAGTATAATCAAGAACAGAAGCACATTTTAAAATACCACTCCAGGATTCTGCGCTTTTAACGCAGCTACACAATCCCTATTTTTGAATGCTGGTTTTGGGGTTTGTTTGTGCAGCGCATCAGTGTCTGTACCAATACTATTGTACCAAAGTATTGGATATATATTGATGTAATCATTGCGCAGCATTAGCCTTGGATGTGCGTTTTTGGCTAAATAAAACGAAAAAAACATATCATCAGTATTTCTGCATATAGGCATTTGATCTAAATCAAAAATATCCTCTTTAAAGAAACTGCGTCTATATGCAATCCCGCCATAGCCTTGCAAAATTGAGACAAACCCCTGCTGGTCATAGCGTTCTATAGTCCCCATTTGTGATTTTGTACTAATCAGACCCTGGCTATCGTAATCTGGATCAACGCCACTTATACCTACAGCATAATTTGGATTTTGCATAGCTTTGTATGCCAATTGCAGAAATAAATTATTTGGGTAAAACACATCATCATCAACAGTAATTATGATGGTATTAGGCTTTAGATCGGTTTGCTCTAAAAGACCTAGTAGTTTCGTACCTGGACCATAATCTTGAGTACGTAAAATAGTAATCTTCTTTTCATCGCGTAACCAATCTGGAATCGTATAAGGTGCATTATCGCGCTTTGAAAAGTACGGTACGTTTAGATATATTGCATCGACATTTAGGTTTTGCTTTAAAATTGTTTTAACGGTTGGTTGGATCTTGTTTAAGCGAGTAGGGGTGGTAGTGAAGCTTACAACAATAGGCTGCCCTAATAACCGCCAGCGCATATATAATTCTACAAATGGTTGTTTGTTATATATGGCATTTAGCGTTGCCAACACTGTTAGCAACGCTAAATATATTAAGGTTTTAGATCTGATACTCACATTTTAAGAGATTACAATGTACAATCTGGGAAATACATTTCTTGTATTTGTGCTTCAGTTAAGTTTCCGCCGTACTCTGTAGCTCCACCATTAAATTCTACTAGACAACTCCAATGCAATACACCTTCTTGATCTGTAAAACTAGGAGTATATGTTAAGATAGCTTCAGTACTGAGAAATGGCAGTGCTTGAGCTGTAGTAACAAGGTGGCCATTGCCGGCAAAGGGGAAGGCGTTCAAAATCAGCCTTACGTAAGTGCTAGTGTAATAAACTTGTTGGACCGGGCCGGTGTTGAGGTTCTCTGTTAAAGTGTCTGCCAAAGTACTCGATGATGTTGAATCTAGTACCTGCCAACGATCTTGTGCTGCTTTTATAATTCCATTTATTTTAGAAACCGTGGCTCTGGTTTGATAGTTTTTGTAAGCTGGTACAGCAATAGCCGCTAGCAAACCTACAACCGCGATTACAACTAGAAGTTCTATGAGTGAAAACCCATTAGACAGTTTATTTAAACGCATGACTAATATTCCATTGTTCTATACTATATTTAGTTTAGTATAGGATACAAGCTTGTATGTGTCGCCTGTATAATACAGTAGAAATTTGCATTAATGTTTGAGAATTTGGCTTAAAAAATTCTGCGCCCGTTCCGTTTTAGGTCGCGTAAAAAACTCTTCCGGGGTATTTTCCTCTACCACTTCTCCAGCATCCATAAATACTATGCGATCGGCAACCTTACGTGCAAAGCCCATTTCATGCGTAACGCAGATCATAGTCATGCCTTCATGGGCCAGGTCAGACATTACATCCAGGACTTCTTTAACCATCTCCGGATCTAGGGCTGAAGTTGGCTCATCAAAAAGCATAATTTTAGGATGCATACAGAGGCTTCTAGCAATAGCTACGCGCTGTTGTTGGCCTCCAGATAGCTGGCCAGGGTATTTATGTGCGTGTGCCATCATTTTCACTCTACTCAAATATTTTTCTGCAAGTTCTACGGCTTGTGCTTTAGACATTTTTGCAACCCAAATAGGCGCCAAGGTGCAATTTTCTAGCACCGTAAGATGCGGAAATAAATTGAAGTATTGAAAGCACATACCTACATCGCGTCTGATAATTTCTATATGTTTAGGTTGTGAATCTAATAACGTGCCTAATACTACAATCTTGCCTGCTTGATACTCTTCAAGTTTATTCACGCAGCGAATCAAAGTAGATTTACCTGAGCCAGAGGGGCCGCATAATATTACGCGTTCATTGTTATTTATGGTTAGGTTAACGTTTTTTAGTACTTGAAATTTCTCATACCACTTACATACATTGATAAATTCAACAGCCGGAATGGTTGTTTCTTGATCCATTATTTAGTTCCTGTATTTAATTTGCGCACTAAATGTTTACTGTAATAGGACATAGCGTGGCAAAAGAGCCAATATACGAAGGCTGCAAAGAGATAGCCTTCAAGACCATATTCAACCCAACTAGGATCTTCATTGGCAGCTTGCACCATGCCTAAAAAGTCGAATAGTCCTATTATGAGTACTAAAGTAGTCTCTTTAAATAGACTGATAAAAACTTGCGCGATACCAGGAATTACTTGCTTTAACACCTGTGGCATGATGATTAAGTATGTACTTTGCCAATAACTAAAATCAAGAGCGTCTGCTGCTTCAAATTGTCCTTTAGGTAGTGCCACCAAGCCGCGATGTATAATTTCAGCCATGTATGCTGAATAAAATAGTGTGATCCCAATTAAGGCTCGCAATACGCGATCAATATGCACACCTTCTGTGATAAACATAGGGATAAGCACGGAAGCCATAAACAGCACTGAGACTAAAGGTACACCGCGCCATAGCTCAATAAAGAGCACGCTGCTACCCTGTACTACTGGCATTTTTGACATACGGCTTAAGGCTAAACCTATGCCGATGGGTAGAGATAATAAAATGCTAGCTACTGCGAGCAATAAAGTTAAATGTAAACCGCTCCAAGAGTAGGTATCTACTTGCTCTAGTCCAAAAATGCCACCATGGTATAAAATTACGCATATGATTGGATAGATTGTGAATATGGTTAATACAAACCATTTTTTATATAGACGTGGAGCATAGAGTATGCATAATACTAACACTACTCCAAGCACGTACGACAAATTGATGCGCCAGGTCAAGTCGCGTGGGTAAAATCCATACATAAACTGATCGAAGCGCATGTAAATAAACACCCAGCAGGCGCCGTTACCAGTACAAGCCTCAGGGCCACTCCCTACAAAGTTTGCCTCAAAAATAAACCAATTTAAGATGGTTGGCAGTAGCATGGCAACGCACAGCAAAATGATCGCACTGATGATGCTGTGATACCATGTAGGAAATAAATTGTGTCTTAACCATTGAATTGCTGGCATCATTTACCCGGTAATTTAGTTTTAGCTTGATAAAGGCTAATCAAATATGCAACTAGCATATCAACCAATAAATAAAAGGACATAGTCATAAAAATAGTTTCTACTGCTTGTCCGGTTTGCGTCAAAACTGTGCCAGCAAAAATCGCCACTAAATCAGGATAGCCAACGGCAGCACCAAGCGCGGTACTTTTGAAAGTAGTTAGATATTGTTGAATGATTGGTGGTAACATGGTACGTATGGCTTGCGGGAATATGATGAGCTTGAAACGTTG
>DALYEH010000038.1:5363-11770 GCA_031972715.1 Gammaproteobacteria bacterium
ATGCAGTAAGTCTAGATACTATAGCGGCTTCAATTTGTCCTTTATCTACAGTAGCTATACCAGTTAAAATATGTTGCGCGATATGCCCAGCAGCATACAATGCTAGCCCTAACAACATAGCTAAGAATTCTGGGATTATAACTATATTGCCTACAGTTATGCCTTGCACATTACATTCTATGCCGAAAATTACAAAACTTTCATTTGTTTGTGGCATATAATTTAGCAATAAAAAATACCAAACAAATATTTGCAGTAGCAATGGAACGTTTCTAAATAATTCTATATACATATCACTCAATTTAGATAACAGCCAATTGTTTGATAAATACATGGCCGCAATACTGATCCCTAATAGAGTAGAAAATAAGATTGCAGTGATAGATAATAAAAGTGTATTTAATATGCCTACATAATAAGCACGCAGATTGCTAGAAGCTGTGTTGAAGGGGATCAGATCCATGATGACATCAAAACCGGATGCTTTGTGCAAAAAGGCAAATCCAGAGGGTACGTCTTCTGTGCGTAAATGTGCTTGTACATTTATGTAGAAATATAAAAAAATGCATGCAATAATTAAGAAAACTGCTGTTTGAATTAAAATATTGCGTTTAGAATTCATCGGTATGGTGCACCATAAATTAGACCACCGTTGGTCCATAGATTATTTAGGCCGCGCGGTAGTTGTAGCTTACTGTGGATCCCAACATTTCGATCATATATCTCGCCATAGTTACCAGTTACTTTGAGGGCTTGATATAAGAAGTCGCGATTCAAACCTATGTAAGATCCTAAATCAACTGATACACCGAGTAATCTTTGTACAACACCTATCCCCGATTTTACTTGCTCTTCAAGATTAGCTTGTGTGATCCCAGCTTCTTCGGCATTCATAAGTCCAAAGACTATCCAGCGTACCATGTCTTCCCAAGCTGGATCATTTTGCCGTACAGCAGGTGCTAGCGGCTCTTTAGATATCACCTCTGGTAAGAGTATATGCTGTTTAGGATCTTTAAAGCGCAAGCGTTGTACTGCTAATGCAGAGCGATCTGCAGTATAAACATCGCAGCGTCCACTGGTATACGCAGCTATTGCTTCAGGATCTTCTTCGAAAGTTATCACTTGATAGTTTAAATCATGCTCTTTAAAAAAATCAGCTACGTTAAGTTCGGTAGTAGTACCGCTATTGCAACAAATAGTAACGTTATCAAGTTCTAGTGCACTTTTTATGCCGGAAGCTTTTTTTACTAAAAAGCCTTGTCCATCGTAAAATACCACGGTAGTAAAGATCATGCCTTGCTCTACATCGCGGGTTAAGGTCCAAGTAGTATTACGTGAAAGTATATCAATTTCGCCTGACTGTAGAGCGGCAAATCTATCAGTAGCGGAGAGGGGGATAAAGCGTACATGTTTATCGTCGTGGAATATTGCAGCAGCTACTGCTCTACATATATCTACATCAAAGCCTGTCCAAGTGCCAGCATCATTAATGCTAGAAAAGCCAGCCAACCCTTCACTCACACCACATTTTAAATAGCCACGCTTTTTAATATTTTGAAGAGTGATGATCTCATTAGCGGCAAAGCTAATACAGGGTGTGCAACAGGCTATTAAACATCCATATAATAACAACAGCTTTGTTAAGCGCATAACTATCCATGGTGCTTGGTCTATAGAAATAGTTTAGCAGATATGAATATCTTTACTTGCGTACATTTGGGATGTTAAAACAATTCAGGGGCCCAAGGCCCCTGAAGAGTTAAAATTTACTAGGTAGTCACAAAATATCTACCACATACCTATAAATTTCCACCACATTAGGCCTAGACCGCCCCAAATGATTAGATGCGCTATACCCATAATTGCTCCAACACCCCACCAGCGTGAGACGCTAATGTAGTTAGTGCCGAAGTATACTGGGCCAGTACCAGTACCATAATGAGTTGTACATGCGCTTAGGATCGCCATAAAAGCAAAAAGCATTACAGCTAAATGTGGCGGCGTGCCTGATGCTATAGCTACCGCTGTGAATGCTCCATACAATGAAGTAATAAACGCAGTTAAACTAGCAAAGAAGTAATGCGAAGCAAAGAAAGTTAACACTAAAATGGTCAATGCCGCAGGCCAAGAGAACCCAACAACCATATTAGAAATATGTTGGCTAAACCAAGTGATCATGCCAAACTTTGCTAAGAAGGAAGTCATCATTAATAGAGTTGTTAACCATATAAATGTATCCCAAGCATTCTTTTCGCCTAGAATATCATCCCAGGTTAATACACCACCTACTAAAAGCATTGCTAAACCTAAGAATGCAGCGCTAGTGGCATCAACACCAATAGAGTCCCCAAACATCCACATTACTAACAGCATACCGAAAGTAGAAAGCATGAAGATTTCATTCTTAGAGACAGGACCCATAGCTTTTAAACGCTCGGAAGCAAACTCTTTAGCGCCTGGAGTAGTCTTAATTTCCGGTGGATAAGCATAATATACTATTAATGGTAGTGTTACTAAGCTAATTAAGCCCGGAACTATAGTTGCCTTAGCCCATGATAGCCAAGAAACATTGACCCCGAAGTCTTGTGCAAAAATTACCATAACTGGATTACATGCTGACGCAGTTAAAAACATAGCGCTGGTAATAAGATTAGTGTGATAGCAGATGGTAATTAAAAAACTACCCATACGACGGTGGGTGTTGTCTTTTGGATCGCTATTAAACTCTTTGCTTAAAGACGTTGAAAGAGGATAGATAATCCCTGCACCGCGCGCTGTGTTGCTAGGTACAAATGGTGAAAGTAAAAATTCCGTGAACATCAAGCCATAGCCTAAGCCAAGAGTGCTTTTACCAAAATAATACACGAAATAATACGCTACCCTAGAACCAAGGCCGGTTTTGATAAAACCGCGTGCCAACAAGAAGGCTATAATAATCAGCCAAATTGTTTTGGAGCTAAATGAAGATAGGGCTTGGTCAACGGTCAAAGTGTTTGTAAATACACATGCTGCAATGCCTAGAACAGCAATCGCGCCCATAGGTAAGGGCTTAACCACAATACATACTATTGAAGTAATGAAAATCGCAAACAGATGCCAGGCTTGTAAAGAGAGCCCTGCAGGGGCTGGCGTGAACCAGATGCCCAAGACTAAACTCAATACCAATAAACCTTGTTTTAATTTTACGCCTTCCCAGCCTGTTTTGGTCGCTACCGCGGTAGCTGTGCTGATATTCATAAACGTATGTATCCTGTATTGCCAGCGGGTTTTCGCTTCGCCAAATATATCCCAATTAAATAGTCAAAGCAAAGATTTTTATGCTTTTTCACCCCTGACCTATGCCTAATTCGCTTATGGACAACTTAATTTAACTAACTATAATGTAGTTACATCTAATAATAAGTAGGAGTTGGGGCAAATGGCCGCAGACATGATAAATACCCTACAAGAATTGGTGATTAGCATATGTGACAAGCTCTATGCCGAACGCCAATTAATCACCAAAGCTGCAGTGAAAAAATTGGTGCAGCTACATGATTTATGGTCTGATGATGAATTGGAGATAGATGTACAGAACTATATTAATGAGTGGCGCTTGAATAATTTGCAAGGCGGTAACGAACAACAACAAGAGCTACAGGCCTGCAAAAGAGAATTAGCAGCAGCCCAAGCCACGATTCGTCAATTAAATGCGGAGCTTACATCACTTAGGTTAACGGTTATACAGAATCTACGAGGTTTGTTGCATGATAAAACATAGTGCTTTTTCATTGATAGAAATTCTGGTGACTATAGTCATTATTAGTGCTTTGGCAGTATTTGGGCATGCACAATATATTACTTACCAACAAAGAGCTAAAGTGAATGAAGCATTAAATTTATTAGAAGAATATCAAACCAGCGCTATTGGGGTGAGGGCTAGAACTGGAGCTATGGCGCCTTATTATGTGTTATTTAGCGATAGTGATCAGACCGGATTAGTCACGGGAACACCCACTGGCGATTCAGCATCCAAAACAGTAGATTTAAAGTATGTTGATGATATTGTGGCTTATAGAGGTACTTCAGGTAGTAACAATTACATCTTAATCGGCGCTAAATTACAGGATGACGGCATTTTTGTAAGCGGTGCAGATTATGTCTATGTAGCGGGAGTAGAAACTCCGGCAGGGATTTTAACTTGGTCTTGTGGCACCTCTGTATCGCGGGCTAATACGGTAGATAGCAAGTATTTACCTAAAACCTGTCAAGCAAGCTTACCGTAGCCTGGCTGTGAATATTTTCTTTAAATTTTTTCAAAAACAAACTATAAGCTGTATTTTATAAAAACTTAGTTTATAGAAACATCAAAATGGCAGATAAAACAAAACCCCGCAACGTTCCCGTTGCAGGGCCTTGCGTGCTGAATTAGCCGGCTCTACGTTGAGTTTGTCTATTCCAGCTTGAGCTTGTGCCACGGCTGATGCGCACTACATTGCTGCCTTTACCGTGAACAACGTTCCAACGAGGTTTAGTATTTGCAGTTCTATAAGTACGTTGTAATTTAGCAACTTTCTTACGGAATTGATTTACTAATCTACGCATAAAAGAATTACGTTTCTTTAACTTATGTAATTCTTTCTTTAAGGTCTTAGTTTGACGTTTGTAAACATACAAGCCTTTAGCTGTGGTTCTTGTTTTAGAAGTTGTTTTACCGCGTGTGCGTGTTGTAACGCTTGTGCTTGTTACGCCATAAACAGTGGGATTCTTAAATTGTGATAACTTAAGACCTGTACTGCAACCAATTAAAGTCGAAGCGCGTCTGATTTTTTGGATCATCGCAATCTTAGCTTTTAAGCGACGTACTGCTGTGCTCGCAGATTTAGGGCTAGAAAAACGTACCCCTAAATTTTTAGCATGTGCAGTTCTAAGTGTGCGGATCCTGTCATTAATAAGCTTAACGACCTTAGTGCGCAATACAGAAGCTACTTTACGAATTTCAGTAGCAAGTACTGAACATTGAGATAGTATGGCTTTACATTCTGCAGGTGGAGTATTGCTATTCCATTGTTTAGCAACAGATACATACTGTCTCTGCAATTGTTTAATAGTAGTTGCAAGCTGTACAGGCGTATAGCGCTTATACGTGCTCACAGGTTTACATATTTTCTTAGTACTCATTTTAAGCTCCTAACATATTTTAATAATTATTAACCATATGGTTACGTAAAACATTAGAGGCTATGCATGTAATAAAGTTCCTGTATTTACATTAAAAATGTAAATTAATTGTGCTGTTATTGTGTAAATAACTACTCATTAAGTATCTAGTAATCTGTGCTAAAGCGACCTATAAAAAACACATCTGCAGCAACTTACCCTCCAGTGCAACCTGAAAATAGCCCGCTGATAATTATAACAAAATGGGACCACATTTGAGGTGCCTATACAAGCAAGTATTCACATAAATATTGAATGATTAAGATTATTTGTAAATAACTGAATTATCGCTGCGGCCAGCTATAATAATATTATTTTGCTGAGTTTGCAGTATATCGTTGAAACGTGTCTTAACGCTTATATGTAGAGATCTTTAATTGCCAATATTGCGCCTTTGTAAAATTGTTATTACATTTGCTAGTATCTTCATATCAGGCTTAGCTGGAGCTGCAACCTATACAGTAAATAATTATACTGATCTTGTAAACGCCTTAAATAGTATTAATACTAATCCCGGCACATCTCCCGCAGCCTCTAGCAATCAAGTTAATATCACAACTACATCTATCACTGCTATAGCGGATCTGCCTGTATTGCAAAATGGTGTCACTATAACTTCAACTGCTGGCGGTACTACGATTAGCGGTGGCGGTACATTTAATTTACTTGCTACATTTAGGGCATCTTTGTCTCTAGATAATATTTCTTTAATTAATGGGTTAGCTAAAGGTGGGAACGGCTCTAAAGGGCTAACTACTGGTGGTGTACCTAATGGTGGTGCTGGTGGCGGAGGCTTAGGTGCAGGCGGTGGGATCTATGTTGATGCAAATCAATCTTTAATCTTGACTAATACAACTATTAGCTCATGTACAGCTCAGGGCGGTAATGGCGCAGATGGGGGAAATAATACTGGCAGTGCAAACGGCGGTGCCGGTGGCGGTGCTAGCTTTTCTAGAACCACTGCAAATGGGGTAAACGCATCAGGCTCTAATGGTGGTGGCGATTATGGTGGCGCACTTGTTACACCTGGTGCCAGTATCGCTACGACATTTACTAGTGGTTATGGTGGTGGGAACGGCGGAATTTCTGGCACCTCTTCTTCGAATCCAGGCTTAAGCACCACTTCGGGTGGAGCAGGCGGGGCGGGTGCCTCTGGTGGTACTGGCGCTGGGGTGGGTGGATCTGGTGGCTATTGCGGTGGTGGCGGT
>DALYEH010000039.1:0-9505 GCA_031972715.1 Gammaproteobacteria bacterium
TTGGAGTGGTTATTAGTCTTTCCATCTTTCCTCCGTGACGCTTAAGGGCTATAATGGCCAGCGGTCAATATTATTATTCACCTTACTTTATTATAGACGTCTGATATTTAAAGTGTGCAAATCGGGTAGATGCACGCTTCGGGGTAAATTATGCTAGAGAAATTGAGAAACATTGCGATTATCGCACACGTAGATCATGGTAAAACTACTTTGGTCGATAAATTATTACAACAATCTGGCACTTTTGATGCCCGCGCGGAAATCGTTGAGCGCGTTATGGACTCCAATGAATTGGAACGTGAACGCGGCATCACTATTCTAGCAAAAAATACTTCTATTCAATGGAAAGGACACAAGATCAATATTGTGGATACGCCTGGTCACGCAGATTTCGGTGGTGAAGTAGAGCGTATTCTTTCTATGGTAGATTCAGTCTGTTTATTGGTGGATGCTGTAGATGGACCAATGCCTCAGACTAGATTCGTAACCGAAAAAGCATTTAAGCAGGGCTTAAACCCAATTCTTGTAGTCAATAAAGTAGATAGGCCTGGTGCGCGTCCAGATTGGGTGATAGATCAAGTATTTGATTTGTTCGACAATTTAGGTGCCACTAATGAGCAGTTAGATTTTCCTGTTATATATAGTTCAGCATTATTAGGATATGCTGCAACAGATTTAAATAATCCTGCTGCAGATATGAGTCCGCTATTAGATTTAATTATTGAAAAGGTTCCAGCACCAGATGTGCAAGAGTCAGGGCCATTTCAAATGCAAATAGTGTTTTTAGATTATTCTAGCTATTTGGGTGTGATCGGTGTAGGTAGAGTTTCACGTGGCACTGTAAAAGTAAATGAGCAAGTATCTGTAGTTGATCGTAATGGTAATGTGCGTTACGGCAAGATTATGCAACTGTTTGGACATATTGGTTTAGAGCGTACACCAATTAATGTTGCAGAAGCTGGAGATATTGTAGCTATTACTGGTATAGAAGATCTTACAATTTCTGATACAGTTTGCGCTAAAGATACACCAGATATGTTACCACCATTAGTTGTTGATGAGCCTACCATTAACATGATCTTTCAAACAAATACCTCTCCATTTGTTGGTAAAGAAGGCAAGTTTGTTACTAGTAGACAATTACGCGAACGTTTATTCAAAGAAGCGTCATACAACATTGCTTTACGTATTGAAGAGACAGATGATCCAGATAAATTTAAAGTATCTGGTCGTGGTGAATTACAATTAAGTATTTTTGTTGAAACTATACGTCGTGAAGGTTTTGAACTTGCTGTATCACAGCCACAAGTAATTATTCGTGAAATAGATGGTGTACAACAAGAGCCATACGAGCATTTAATTGTGGAAGTAGAAGAAGCGCATCAGGGTGCAGTAATGATGCGTCTGGGTGAAAGACGTGGCCAATTACAACATATGATGCCAGATGGTAAAGGCCGCGTACGTTTAGAATATATGATCCCAGCACGTGGTTTAATTGGTTTCCACGGTGAATTTATGACTACCACATCTGGTACTGGAATTTTAACACATGTGTTTGATCATTATGGTCCGTTAGTGGGCAATATTGAATTAGGTAGAAAAAATGGCGTGTTAATTTCTAATTGTGCCGGTAAAGCTTCTGGTTATTCATTATGGAATTTACAACCACGCGGTAAATTATTTATTGGGCCTCAAGCAGAAGTGTATGAAGGCATGATCGTAGGTATTCATACCCGTGATAATGATCTAGTAGTAAACGTTACAAAAGAAAAACAATTAACCAATATTCGTGCTGCAGGTACGGATGAAAATATCATTTTAACTCCGCCTATTCCTTTAACATTAGAATATGCGTTAGAGTTTATAAATGATGATGAATTGGTTGAAATTACACCTAAATCTATACGTTTACGCAAAAAGTATCTTAAGGAAAATGATCGTAAACGCGATGAGCGCAGCAAGGAAAAGGTTGATTAATCCAGAAAATTTGTCATATTCGGAATTTTTGATTGTAAAACATCAAAAAAAATGCCCAGAACTTACGTCCTGGGCTAACACCGAATATAGTCGGTTGGAGATTGACTAAGCTGATGATGCCATAGAACCTTAATTCAATGATGTAAGCCTTCCTGTATACACCTTGTGAGACATTCGCCATGCAGCAAATACGCACAGGCGTGCTATGCTGCTAATAGACCTAACGCGCATCACGAGGATTTAGCATGCTGACATTGTATCCATCCATCAAACCTTATGCCGAACATAACTTAAAAGTCGACGATATTCACACTATTTTTATAGAGGAATGTGGCGAACCTACTGGAATTCCCATACTTTTTTTGCATGGTGGTCCAGGCACGGGTTGTGATGCAGATCATCGCCGTTTTTTTGATCCTTCACGTTATCGTATTATCCTTTTTGATCAACGTGGTTGCGGACGTTCTACACCGCATATTTGCCTAGTCAACAATACCACTGCAGATCTTATTGCGGACATCGAAAAAATCCGAGAATACTTAGATGTTAAGAAATGGATGCTATTTGGCGGTTCTTGGGGCGCGACGTTGGCGCTATTATATGCACAGGAACATCCTAAGAATGTTTTGGGTATGATTTTACGTGGTGTGTTTTTAGGAAGGCAAAGCGAATTAGATTGGCTATTTAAAGAAGGTGGTGTATCTAAGTTTTTTCCTGATCATTGGCAAAATTTTTTAGAAATGGTTCCAGAAGATCGTCGTGATGACTTAATTCAAGCATATTACGATATGTTGCATGGATCAGATGAATTGCGCCATATGGCTGTTGCGAAGGCTTGGGGCTTGTGGGAAGCGGAATGCTCTACACTAGAATTTAACCCTAATAACGAAAAGCGTTTTACTAACCCGCATTTTGCGCTAGGTATAGCCACAATAGAAACGCATTATTTTATTAATCATTTATTTATTGCGGAAAATCAAATTTTAGATAACATGTCAAAGATAGCGCATATTCCTGGCATAATTGTACATGGACGTTATGATATGGTGTGTCCTTTGGATAATTCATATGCGCTCAAAGCAGCATGGCCCAAGGTTAAGTTAGAAATTATACGCCATGCAGGACATGCAGCCACTGAGCCAGCAATTACTGATGCTTTAATTGCAGCAACGAATACTTTTGTGACCTAATATTTTTCTCGCTCATCTCTCAACTAGCAAATGCATGTGGTTATTTAACTATATGTTTTTGTCTGTCTTTAGTGCTTAAAAATCACATACCTGATAAATTAACGGCATTCAGAACAATAAAGGAAGTATCAAAATGTTAAGAAAAACACTATTGAGTTTGATGAGTATATTAGCAGTGTGTCCTGCTTTGGCGTTTGCTGATTTCGACAAATTTTATGTTAGTGGCGACGTACAAAGCGTATGGATTAAACCACGAGAGTTTGAGGATCAAAGCAACGCCAGATTAGGCGTGTCCGGAATTCTTGGCTACCGCTGGGGTGTAGTGGCTTTAGAGGGCGGTATTACAGCTATAGAGGCGCAAAATTACGATTTCATCACTGATAATCAGTTGCATGTAACAGGGCGTTCAAGAGTATTTAACGTCTTTGTCGATGCTGTATTCCTGAAAGCAATCACGCAAAATATGGAGTTAAAAGGATCTATTGGCACAGGACTCTTAGACAATAAAACCTCTATGTATGTGTATGGTTTTAATAATCAATTTCTGTTTAGCTCTATTAGCAGCGGTATAAACATAGGCGCACGTTTAGGGGCAGGCTTACAATACAATATTATTAAGCATTTAAGCTCTAGCGTGGCGTATAAGTTTCAAGCGACTAGTGATGAGTTTTCCAATATGCAAACTTTAGCATGGTCTATTGCGTATATGTTTTAGCGATGTAGGAATGCAGTGCCAGGGAGGGCTATGTCTTGCGCCAATGCGTTTTTGAATATGCAATAGCAAAATCTTGATATGCATATTAGCCAGGTATATTTATAATCTTTCAAATTCTTCTTGCAATTTTAAAATAGTAAATATAATATTGCTGTGCTTCCTAGGCATTTAGGAAAAGGGAACCAAATTAAGCTGTATTGGAGACAAAATATGCCTGCTAATAATCCACACGAACAAGTCAATCAATCATATAAGTACACCAGTGAAGATATAAGCAATATTTTGAACTGCCGCTTTGCTGAGGCACGCAAAAATAATGCTGCGTTTAAGAAAAAAGGTTATTGCTTACAGTTTCAGGATACGGCAAGCCATGCTGGTTTATCATGTTCTTTGGCTAAGCTTTCTGAAATTAAAAATAAGTTTGTCTCGGTATTGTACAGGACTTCTGATGATATATGGGTGGGAGTACATTTAGAATTTGATGGGGAGAGTAAGCTAGAAAAAAGTTACTACTTGGACTCAAAGTTACTAGATGACGATGCGATACCGACAAATATTTTGCAGTCATTTCATAAGGCATTCCCTAATAACAGCCTGGAAATCGCTATATGCATGCAGCAGCCAGAAGATGACTATACTAGCAGTGGTGCATATGTTGTTGAAAATTTAATACTTTACGCACAAGGACTGGATGTGCCGGAAGAGCCAATTAGCGTTGTAGATATACGTACGCAGCATATCAGCAGCCTAAAGCATTACAAGCCTGAATATTATAAGGGATTTGTTTACAGGCAATTTAATAATATGTCTGCACAAGATGACGAAGCACAGACTATATTATTGCTGAAGCGTTTAGGCGACGCTTTATTGACGAAATCTGACACTGCGTTTAGGGATGAAAGGATTAGAGAATTTTTCAAACGCAATTATAACCTTGTAAAAGTAGGGAATAAGCTTCAATTTAAACCTAAAAACGCAACAGCTGCCAGTTCTGTAAACGGATTTGTTGAGATAAAACAGAATGAATACATACAGAATATATCGCAAGAGCTGCGTGTATCACTATGGAATTTAGATACATATGCTCAACTAAACGTTACGCCTCTAGCTAAGACTCGCGATACATTATTAGCTGCAACAGCGGTTGTAGGCGTTGCGCGCGGAGTTTTTGGTGTGCAGGGCATAGCAAGACGAGCTGCTATAGCTACTGCTATAGAGGCAGGAGGAGCCGCGACTATTATAACGGGAGTTGCTGGCTTTGCAGGGCAAATGGTGCGCTATATGTTGAATCCAGCGCTTTTAGTACCGGCGTTTGCGCTACAGGCTGTAGTTGATCAAGTGAATACTACGGGGAATGCAGTAAATGCATGTATTGCTGAAGCCTTGGAGTTGTATAAAAAGGGGATAGTAACAGGTAATAGCCAAAATTATGTAGATGCTGATAGATCGTTACGTGCAGCTATAGGTCTGGCAGTTGATGCCCAAGCAGATCAGATAAGCACGTTGCGTTATATGCAGCTAAGTAATGATCAGTATGCGCAAGTGTGTTTGCTTCTTGGTATTATTAATGTGCAGCTTGCACGGAACTATGCTTATGCATTTTTGCAGCAAGCAGCAAAATATGCCAAGGACTCTAAACTAAAAGAAATTAGTTTGCTTTGGCTGATAAAAAGTCTAAAAAACTTTCAATCTAGTGATCTGGTTTATGAACAATTTGACGAACAAATTTTCACAGTGGATAAGCAGAAATCATTAACAGATGCAGTGGGACAATTAAGTAAATGCTCCGATTTAATCACCAATTGCAATACATATGTGTTGCATGCATCGGGCTTTGTTCTTAATTTTTTGATTAACTATAACATAGATGCAGAGGAGGTAATAAAATTTTTTGCCTGTGAATATGCTGGGGTTTTAAACTTGTTGCCAGAAAATGGTGCACTATTGGATGGCATATTAATTTTCCTACAAGGAATTTTCTTAAAGCATTTTGGTAAAGATAGCAAAGAGCATTTTGGAGCGTCTTTTGATTATTTATACTCTGTTATACAAACGCCAACTCATAGTGAAGGAGAATATGCATACTTAATTGCGCATGAGTTGTTACATTATATAAGACGTAACAATCTAGTACCTTTAAAAGATGTAATTCCGATACCAGAGTTGCAAGAAGTACTAAAAGTACAGCTAGAAACAAAGATCATACATACTCAAATCTAAGGGTGAGATAATGTTAAGTACTCGGCCAAAGAACAAACCTAAAATATCAAATGGTATCTAGATTTGGAGGCCATGGCAGATGCATTGTAGGCATTCGTGAAATATGATGATTTGCCTAAACTCCATAATCTAATTCGCAAAATATAGATGTATTTTCCATTTAATGACTATGTGAAACGGGATCATTATACAGGCTTAGCGCAGTATTTGAACATAAGTTTGATGTGCAGAGGTTAATCTACAAATCAGGTAAAGTAATTTTATCACGTAAAAATAGGGTGGTATTTTATGGGTAAGAATCATGAATCTCAGGGTCAGGGAACTTCAGAAGCTAATCGCAGTCAATCTGACACATTAAGCATTCCTACAGAGAATGTAGTAAATATAGCATGTGGGTCTAGTGTTTTTTATTTTGATTTAAGCACAATCGAGGAACAAGCGGGTATATTTCAAATTCAACCCGGTGTAGATTGTAAGTATTTGCTATGCAAGAATAAATTAATTCTTGAGACTGAGTGTACAAAAGATCTTGCAATTACTGGTAAAGCAGAGGGTTTACGTTATGTATACATAAGCAGCAAAGGCAAGTTAGTCTTTGGCTTAAATATTACTAATGAACAACTGCATTTTAGATTTCATGCCAAGAGTGTCGACATTAAAGCTAAGATTGTCACTAAAGCTGCTGGCGCAATATTTACTCACGATGATGCAGATAGCAAAATTGTTTTTCACAAAAATTGCACCGCAAATATTTTGGCGCTAGACTCAGCAGAAATAAAATTAGATAATGCCATTGTCGATATTGCTAAAACTTATATTGCCACTGAAAAATTTGTTGCATCTGTTTACTCCGCCCTGCTAATCGGTAACACTAATAATTTTATTGCGCATAATGATACTGGAGATATTATACCAACTAAGATTGCTGAGCTTATCGTAAGTAAATCATACCTAAACATTACCAACATGACTGGCTCTTGTAACTTTGTCGTGCAAGCGTGTTTTATTCAGGGGGCTTGCCAGAAGCTCCTGGTCGTAAGTTTGTTCTGCATGATAGCATGTTACATAGTACACATTTAAGTGTGAATAGATCCATAGATGTATTAGCTTCGGACATATACACTGAAAAAGCAATTAATTTTGAGCAAGAAGCAGGCTTAAGATTATATGGCGCGCTTGTATGTTCAGCTAAAGTATCTATCAATTGTGATGTTGAATATTTAGATAATAATCCTGTGAATCCGCTCGATCAACCAAAACCTGTGTCTAGGATCATAAGTTCATCTGAGCTAACAAAAGGAATAAATAATTTCATTTCTACAATCGTGAGTATTATGTCCGAGGGTAAAATTGCTGCTGTAGGAGACGAGCAATGCAACCAGATACTTGAAAGATTATATAAACAGAGCCATGGCGCACAATATAAAACAATTCCTGCGAAAGTAAAAAGGGTAATTATAGAAAAAGTTACCGCAGCAGGTTTAAAAAATATCAATACAGAATCTATTGACAGAATTGGTGAAGAAGTTACGCAGGAAATGTTGCATTGGGATAGGAAGGATCGATATGTATTTACGACATCTAAGCACGATACCGCGCGACATACAAGCTTAAAGCACTTAAGGGATTTTGTAGAGGGTAAGACTTTGGCAACTAATGAAAGACATTTAAGAGTGCTGTCTGTCCCTGGAGATGGTGACTGTGTCTTATACTCGTTGGTTATTAGCTTATTATATTTGGGATTTATGCATAATGAGCGCGCTAAAGTTGTAGATCTACTTTCCTCCATATATACAAAGCATAAAACTGAAACCTTGAGTTTGAAGGTATATACACCAGTGAAAGATGAGGACTTTGAGAAGTTTATATCTGAATATATTGGTGCTTGCTATTATGGTCATTTCTCAGAATTCATAAATAACTATTTTGATAGCCAGTCAGAAAGTTTTGTGGTTACAAGGTTTGTCTCCGCTTGTGCAAGACTGGCGGTAAAAATTCATGCAATGCCTAAAGTCGAACAGCTCTACGATGAAGGAAATGTTGTAAAACTATTTACTGACACAGACAAGAGGCAAAAAAATTATCCTCAACTCTTAGCCGAAGCAAAAGAGCAGTTAAAAAGGTCTCTGGCTGAAGCGTTACAAGAATTTAACCCGCAACAATTTATAAATATTGAATATATACAAGCATATCTTGACTCACATGCCATCAATAGTACTGTTAAGTATAAATCAGGTGCTACACCATTATTGCTCAATAACAAGAATAATAAGCTTGGAGTTACCTTCTGGGAGTCTGGTGACAACGATTTAACTAGGCATTATGAACCCGAATTTGATTTGCATTGTTTAAATGCAATTGAATTTTCTTCTTCCATTCCGCCAAAAAAAGATGATAAAGCAGATATTCTGTTGGATATGATGACTATTTGCTGCTATTACATACCGGGGGCAATTAGAGCTTTTGGCGCTGAATATTCAGGCAAAATTCAAGCAAGAACGCGAGAGATATTTGAGACTGAGAGTAGTGCAGATGAGGATGGTAGCTTAATAGTTCAGGAGAAGGCAAACATACACGGTGTAAATGGTCATCTGTATGCATCTGGGCCCATGTTGGTACAATCTAAAATATCTATCGATAACTGTGCAGCAGTGGCTGGAGCCATAAAAGTGTCTAGTGGCGGCGTCCTTGATGGTAGTAAAAGACTTAAATTGCAATCTTATTCCATGACTAAAAATCATGGAAAAATAATGGCTGATGAAACTAAGATTATATCTGATTACTTAATATCCACCAACGCGGCCTATATTGCGGGCAAACATCAGTTAGAAATTCAAAGTCTTATACATGTGCTAAATTTAAGTTATTTATACACAACGTCAGGTATTATTAATACAGTATTTCATATCAATACAGGCATTATGCATGTTTGGAATTGCATGGTTGATGCGCTAATTAATTTTGACGGAGTAACAATTCCATGTTTGCCAAGAAGAAAGAGTGATTTGTGTGATAAAGGCAAACTGTTCACTCTATTTAAGATGGGTATAGGCGCATTATCAGCAGAGGTAGGATTTGCAGTGCAAGCAGCAACGCGCACTTATACTTTAGCGCAAACTACTAAACAAATGTACGCGCTATATGGCCAGCTTAAGGACAAAAATTGGCATGAATTTTCACGGCATGATACTGCTGTATTACTGATGCAAATTAAACGTGTAGTTAATGAAGCTTATGGTGCATATAGGATTGCCCCATCCGTAGTGCAACTATCAAGTGCTACACGTAGTGTTGCGACAACAGTACAAGGCATCAACACCTTCCAAAACACTAAAGCTTTTGCTGCATGCATAAAGCAAAATGGCTTGCTTGCATCTATGGCTGCATCAAAAGATAAGCTTAG
>DALYEH010000039.1:9515-10126 GCA_031972715.1 Gammaproteobacteria bacterium
TTAGAGACCTATGTCAGCAGCAAATAGCCAATGCAGGCAGCGCTATTGAAGCCAGCAAGGCCACGATTAAGCAAACATGGAGTGAAAAGAGTGAGTTGCGTGCAAAATTAGCAGCACAAGGTAAGTGGATCCCAAGTAGTGCTGATATTCCAGCGGGTTCGGCACTCAAGGATGTGGTAGATGGAGCAAGAGATGTAGCAGCACTTGTATTGCCGTATAAGTACACTGATTCAGTACTAGATGTGCGCTTTGGATTTCAGTGTACATTCTCCAGCACGTCACAGAGCTTTTTGGGATTCGATGTCATGCTATATGCAATTAATGGTCACGAATATAACCAGAGGCTATTTACGCACTTCAATGCTGAAAGTAGCAAACATAAATCGTATGATTACCATACTGTATGCGGACTAGACTACATAAATTATGGAACTATAGACGCTGTAAATTGGAACCTTAGCGCCAGAGATTATATAGAGCGTGGCACAACGGATGCACCATGTAAGATTTTTGATATTAGGCGCAATGCATATGTTGCCAATCATGGCAGAATGTCCGGCATGGGCGAAGTATCTGGCACTATAGGCGGTGACTTTACTGTTAATGGCGTG
>DALYEH010000039.1:10143-11692 GCA_031972715.1 Gammaproteobacteria bacterium
CGGTGGAGCACTTAGAGTCGGGGGTAGGGCAAAATTTCATGATACATCTGAGATCTCAACAAATGATGCAGTATTATTCGCGCAAAATTTATATCATCATGGTCAATGGGATTATAGCGGCAACTTATATGTTGAATTAGGAGAGCATGTATTATCAACCGCAGATAGTATGATGCGCGGAGCTAATAATTCTGTTGCAACTATTAAATCTAAAACTGAAGACTTAAATGGCAAGGGCGCACACGTTAGAATATTTTACGATATTGCGCAAATGGAAGTCACCCGTGCTAGAGATTTGGCGTACCAGCAGGGTTCATTTGCAGATGTTACATCAAGCGAAAGTATTAAGGTCACCACTCAAGCAACAGACAATGTGATGTATTCTGGATTACGTAAGGATGGCGCTCTTGCTGAATTAGTCACAAATGGCGGTGTTACTCTAGATCCAGTTACATACAGTAGAGCACGTGGGGACGTATTTAAAAACTATAACGAAGCTGCTTCTGTTGCTGCGAATTATGCAAGTTACAAGATCCCACCTCCGCCACCACCATCTAAAAGAAGAAGATTTTGGCGTAAAGTGTTCAAGGAAGTTGTACATGCTTTAGAAGTTGTAGGTGCGGTAGTAAGTTCAGCGAGCACCCCAGAAACACTCGCTGCTGGCAGTGCAATAGCAGGTGTTGCGGCAGGAGTTGACCAGTTGGTAAAGCATAGCGAGCGCAAAGATAACAGGCGTATTGAGGAGGGGAATAGAAGAGTTTTAGAAGGGCAACAAGTTGTTAATAGAGCAATCCTTGCAGCGAATCAGCAATCTGCGAACTTAGCATTAATTGAAACGCATGCACATCAGAGCGCACAGATGTTAGCCTCTGGAGGGCGTATCAACAATGCACATAGACAATCCACACAGCAACAATTAGCGCAACAACAGCAGCAATTAAACCAAGATTTTGCTGATTTCTCGCATACTATGGAGCAAGCGCATGCTAAAGAGTTGTATGATTTGCGGACACAAAATGATGCTATACGTAAGCACATATCTCACAGCGGCGGGCCTAAAATTGGCTTTGGTGCTGCTGTGAACACTGGTAGCACTGGTACATCTGTGAGTATTACTTCCACTATTGGGAGTCAAAAGCCAGTGCATAGCAGAGTTGAAATGATTAGCATTGATAGTGGAAGATTACGCAATACACCCAGTATTGAACAAGCTAAGCCCCCTCAAGTGCCGTTACCACCTATTGAACATACATCCACGTATGAAACAATAGAGCCACCAACATCTAACACACATGTCTACATGCTAGATGAACAAGGGAGTGAATTGAAGTTAGAGCCTATGGAGGATTCTGCAAGAGCTAGATTCACAACAGTGAATAAACCTTCTGGCATGCAGCAACAAGGTACGTGGGATGGCACACGATACGTACTAGCAGATGGTTTGAGAAGCCAGCCTTTAATTGAAGAAAGCGCTCGCAACCAAAGTTTTAGCCAACACCCAGTGTCTACTAATAAACATAGTAAAAGGCATAATTATATTACCGCTGCA
>DALYEH010000040.1:0-5910 GCA_031972715.1 Gammaproteobacteria bacterium
AGAAAATTATTTAGCGCGTTTGATCAAACTGGGTGAAACTGTTGCGATATGCGAACAAATCGGCGATCCCGCGACCAGCAAAGGCCCTGTTGAGCGCAAAGTCACCAGGATTATCACTCCAGGCACCTTAGTTGATGAAGCATTCCTTGATGAAACAAAAGAAAATATCATCATGTGTATTGCCAAATCAAAAAACACTTATGGAATCTCTGCTCTAGAATTTAGCACCGGGCGCTTTATTGCGCATGAAAGTATTGCCTCTAGTACAGTGCAAGCGGAAATCGCACGTTTCAAACCTGCTGAACTACTATTGCCAGAAGGTTTGAACCCAAAGCTTTTAGGCATCGATGCCAAAGATTTGCATAATTGCGCTATCAAGTATATGCCAAACACTGCATTTGACTACATATGCACACATAATGCTTTGCTTAGCCAGTTTGCAGTACATGATCTAACATGTTTTGGCATACAAAATATGCCAAGTGCAATAAGCGCAGCTGGCTGCTTATTAAATTATGTTATCAAAATGCAGCACGCTGCAGCACCACATATCAAAACGATAATTCTAGAGAAAAATCAGGACACTATAGGTTTAGATCCTAATACGCGTAAAAATTTAGAGTTAACACAAAATTTGCATGGACATAATGAATACACATTGCTGAGCATTATAGATAAAACCGCTACAGCGATGGGAACGCGTTTATTAAAGCGCTGGTTAGGCAGACCTCTACGTGATCATAAAGAATTAAATTTAAGGCACGAGGCTGTAGCTAAACTGCAAACGCGCCAAGCATATCATGATTTTGCGGAACGCCTAAAGAATATTGGCGATATGGAGAGGATTGTAAGCCGTGTAGCATTATTTAGTGCAAGACCTAGAGATCTAGTGCGTCTTAAGCAGTCACTAGAACAATTACCAAGTATTCATATTTTACTAGCTGAATGCGCAGAAGATGTAGTCTTGCAACAACTTAAGAATAGTATTAAGACCTGCCCACAAATTTGCAAGCTACTACAGGATTCAATAATCGAGAACCCTCCTATGCTAATACGTGATGGTGGGGTGATCGCCGCGGGTTTTGACGCTGAGTTAGATGAGTTACGGGCTCTCGCAGAGGACGCTTATCTGTTAGATATGGAACAAAAGGAACGTGCTAGGACAGGTTTAAGCACATTGAAAGTTGGCTATAATCGTGTACATGGCTTCTACATTGAATTAAGCCGCGCTCAAAGTACAAAATTGCCAGCAAATTATCAACGAAGACAAACATTGAAAAATGTTGAACGTTATATAACTCCAGAGCTGAAAGCTTTTGAAGATAAAGTACTCAGTAGTAAAGAGCGTGCACTGGCTAGAGAAAAATATTTGTACGAAGAACTGTTACGCAGCCTACATACTGAACTTACTATCTTACAAGAAACTGCAGAAGCATTAGCAATATTAGACGTACTGCAAAATTTTGCAAAAATTGCTGATCTTAGAAATTATGTACGCCCACGTTTACAAAACACTCCTGGTATCATGATCAAAAATGGTCGCCATCCTGTTATAGAAACAATAAGCGATGCGCCATTCGTGCCTAACGATTGCACCATAAACAAACAAAAAATATTGCAAATAATTACAGGCCCAAATATGGGAGGAAAATCCACATACATGCGCCAGCTGGCACATATAATTATATTAGCGCACATTGGATCTTTTGTACCTGCTAGCGCTGCGACAATTGGGCCTATCGATCAGATCTTCACTCGCATAGGCGCAGCGGATGATCTGGCCGGTGGACGTTCCACATTCATGGTAGAAATGCATGAAACTGCTAATATATTGCAATATGCTACTAAAAATAGTCTTGTGTTAATAGATGAAATCGGTAGAGGTACAAGCACATTTGATGGTTTAGCACTAGCATGGTCTATAGCTTCAGAATTGGCGCTTATTAATCAAGCATATACTTTATTTGCTACGCACTATTTTGAACTATCAAAATTACCTGAAGAAATAAACACAGCTTGCAACCTACATTTTGCCGCTATTGAACAAGATGATCAATTAGTGTTTTTACATAAAGTGCAACCAGGACCTGCAAACAAGAGTTTTGGTTTGCAAGTAGCCAGGCTGGCTGGCATTCCTAAAAGCGTGATTGCTGCAGCCAAAGATAAGTTGCAGCAACTAGAAATCCAATATCATTAACTCTTGTTGTTAGTGCTTGTAGCAGCTGGCGCCGCGGGTGTTCCTGGCGCTGCGGGTGTTCCTGGCGCTGCAGGTGTTGCTGGTACAGGTGATGTGCCTGGGGCTGCAGGTGTTGCTGGTACCGCAGTTGCGTTAGGATCTGTTGGCGATGCGGGTGTTGTTGGAGTTGCTGGTGTGCCCGGCGTTGCTGGAACCGCTGCTGCTCCAGGATCAGTTGGCGTTGCAGGCGCGCCCGGGGCTGCTATAGGTACTTGCATAAGAGTTGCTAATTGTGTTAAATCATTTTCGGTCTTAGTTGCGCCATTAATTGTTAAAACCATATTCTCATACAGTATATCAACGATAAAATTGCCATCTTTTTCAACAATATACTGCTCTGCAATTAACGTAGCGATTAATTTTTCAATCCAGTCATTTACGGTTTTTTGCAACATTTCTTGCGACATAGTATATGGATTCACAACAGTAGAAGTACTATTGCGTAAATAGAATTCGACTTCATTATTTTTGATTTGATTTTGACCATAGCTTGTCAACAATTTGTACAAGATTTTCTTAGAGATCTGCCAAGACTCTTTATCGTGTACCGTGGGCAGGATCTGTTCCATAGTAATAGCTTTTATCTCTGGACCTCCGATAGCACTGTCCATCTTGCCTGCAACATCTCCATCTGGAGTCTTAAAATTAAATGTTAATTGCAAAGAGATTTTTTGTGCCAAGAGCCCTAACATGGCATCCATAGCGGGATCTTGTGACATGCCTGCCATAGCTTGTCCTGGCATAGCCTGTCCTGGCGTAGCTTGTCCTGGCGTAGCTTGTCCTGGCATAGCTTGTCCTGGCATAGCTTGTCCTGGCATAGCCTGTCCTGGCATAGCCTGTCCTGGCGTAGCTTGTCCTGGCGTAGCTTGTCCTGGCGTAGCTTGTCCTGGCATGCCTGGATACGGTTGATCCGTTTGTTGCATTAATATTTGGTTTACAGTTGATTCTTTCCAATTCTTAATCTTAATATCAAGATTGAGTGGACCATATACTTCTTCTTCCAAAACAGATTTAGCAAACTTGAAACCCCACATCAGATCTGCTAATTCGTTCGCTATTTTTTTATCATAATTTATCTCTAGACCTTGAATAGATGCACTTTCCTTGCCTTTTGAAATGATTTTGCCATTTTCTATAGACACTTTGAAAGTTGAGTGTACTCCCCTACCACTTTCATCATAATTAATTTTAATATTACTTATGCTCAATTTTTCACTATCATTAGGAGCTGCACTCTCAGAATACTCTATCAAAGGCATGAGCATTACACAGGATGCATTATTAAACTCATTATCAATATTAATATTTGCAGTTGCTCCCTGCCAGTTAATAGTTCCATTATCCATGGTTGTATTCAATGGATAATTTGTAAATTGGGTTTGCAAATCTCCATGTAAATGAATTACCGTAATGAATTCATAGGCACTTTTACCAGAGTATAATTGCGTAAGTGTCTCTTCAATCTTGCCTATAAAATTACTTGTAACTCGCCCCAATCCCATGCCTCGTGGAATATAAGTGCTTACACTACCCCAACCATTAAATTCAAAAAGAACAGGACCATGCTTAATAGTATGCGTTAGTTGCAGCGAATTATACGAATTCTTTACTGTCAGCTCGGTAGTGGCAGTGGAGCTGAATACACCCCTATGAAACTTGCCAGTCAGTGTAAAATCATTCTTGCCAACTTCATTAGCTCTAGCAATATAATTGTTAAAATCTTTTTCTAACATTCTGCCCACGAAATATGGGCTTGATACAGCTATAACAGCAACGCCTGCTAGAACAATTTTTATTAATTTTTTCACATCTCACCTATTGCTTTTGTTATTTACGTGCTAGGTCGCCAATGGTATGTCTATAGATTAAATATAGTCAGTCTAAAAGCTTTTTTGTTAAATTGACTTATGACCTAGGATTATGCTATCCATGTTGCATGCAATACTTCAGAAATATATTTCAAGCCAGGATTTTACCTGGTATAACCCTTGCGGTACTTTTCACTGGCAGCGTGTTCAGCCTATGGCCAGGTGTTATGTCATTAGACGCCACGGGACAATATATGGCAGCTAAGGCTGGCGTATATAGCGATCATCACCCCCCGCTTATGAGTTTTGTGTGGCGCTATTTAGATTTTATCTATCCTGGTCCAGCAACAATGTTTTTATTACACTTGTTGATGTTATATGCTGCGGCAGCGTTATTTTTATTTCTCTTTAAACAATCACGCTTTAAATGGTGGTATGTAGCTTATCCTATTTTACCAAGCATCATGGCGTATACCGCATTAATTGTGAAAGATACTGGTTTTACTTATTGTTATTTACTATCAGCAGCGTTGATGACCTTTTTATGTCTCAAGCAAGTGCAGCGTTATAAAGTACCGATTCTTGCAATTATCTGTGTCTTATTGTTTTATGGTACGGCAGTAAAGTTTCAAGCAAAATTTATATTGCCTTTTTTTACTTTGGGAGTAGCGTATTGTCTATTCGGATACCAATTTAATAAACGTGCAATAGTGACTGCAATAGGTTTATGTGTATTCCTTTTAACAGCTATACATGCCACGAATACAAAGTTAGTGCCTAGTGCTCAGGAAGCACATTCGTGGCAATATGTAAAAATTTATGACCTAAGCGCGATTAGCCTCGCCTTGGACACACCTTTATATCCGCAGTTTATTTTGCAACAACCACAATTCAACTTTGGTGCAGTAAAAGATAAATTTCTAACCCGTGAAGTAGATCCATTAGTTTTCGATACGGGAGCCGTTATTCAGCTAGGCAAAAATTCTCAGCAGCGCGAAGAGCTTTGGCAATATTGGTTTATAACTATCAAGCAACACCCATGGCTCTATCTAAAATCCAGATTAAAATTATTTAGTTACAATCTGACTACCGCTCCTTGCGATAGAAATAATCCTGTAAAATTTTTAGCTACTACTCGATTATCGCCACTTTTAAATTTGCCTGGCGTCAGTGCCAGCATCAATACCGGGTACTTGGTTTTTAAAATTATGCTCCGCTTTATGTGGCTATTGCCTCTAACTTTTGCCTATGCCTACTTAGGTCTTAAATATTTTAAACGCTGTAGCGCAGCTGCTCCTCTACTACTGCTCAGCGCATCTTCATTAAGCCTAATGTTTGTATTATTGTTTTTTTCTATGGCTGCAACTGCACGCTATGTGTTTTTATGCACTTGCTTTATGCATGCTGCGCATGGCCTAGCATATATGACCTTACGATACGCAGCGCTCTCAAGGCAAACAAATACGCTGCAAAATGACATGCGGGGCCAGATATTGCTACCCAACCCCGCACCTGCAGATCTTAACAAAGATCCGATATTTTAAGGTTTAGCTAGATACTAACTGTTAGATCTTAGGCAAGAATTTCTTTGCCAAGACAACAATTGCACCTACAACATAACCATGGATAAAGCCCCAGATGATACCCATCAAGGCACCCATAAATGTTGCTGCGTAGCCTTTATATAAAGAAGCTAACAACACAATAATTGGTTCGCCCAAACCTAGGGTTGCATTTGCTACTACCAAGCTCAACAATATGGCTGCAAAGTAGAAACCCAATTTAGCTCCCAAGTTGTGTATTTCTTTAGTTGCTATCATTTTTCTCACCTCCTCCAGAAAGTCTGGCATTAGATTATAGTATGTC
>DALYEH010000040.1:5920-11355 GCA_031972715.1 Gammaproteobacteria bacterium
ACCCAAAATGTTGCTGGGAGCTTTTTTTTTCAAATTTTAAGTGTGTTGATACACTTAAATCATTTGATATGCATCATATGCCTCTATTTGTTACAATTATGCCCTAGAGGTGAAAAATACATGCAATTTAACGATGATGATCTGCTGAAAGCAGGATTAAATGTTTTAGAAATAGAAAGCGCGGCTATGCACCGTTTATCCAGTCGCTTAGACCAGAGTTTTGTGGCTGCTTGTCGTGCAATATTAGCCTGTAAAGGCAGAGTAATAGTGCTAGGAATAGGCAAATCTGGTCATATTGGGAATAAAATTGCGGCAACTCTTGCGAGTACAGGTACCCCAGCGTTTTTTGTACATCCCGCAGAAGCTATGCATGGTGATTTAGGTATGATTACTGCTGCTGATGTAGTAATAATGATCTCTAAGTCTGGCGAAGTAAACGAAATAGTAGCTTTTATGCCACTGTTGAAGCGCTTGGGCGTGCCACTAATCAACATTACTGGTAACCTCAACTCCACCCTAGCTAAATTTGCTGATATAAATTTGGATGCATCAGTAGAGCGCGAAGCTTGTAGTTTAAACCTGGCCCCTACATCAAGCACAACGGTAGCCATGGCTATGGGCGATGCTTTGGCGGTAGCGGTATTGCAAGCTCGTGGTTTTACCGAGGCAGATTTTGCGCGCTCGCATCCTGGAGGTACATTGGGACGCAGGCTCTTGGTTAAAATCAGCGACGTAATGCAAACTGGAGATAGAATACCTCGCGTTACTCTAGGCACTAAACTGCCAGAGGCCATTTTGGAAATTTCCCAGAAATTCTTAGGTATGACAACGGTGGTTGATCCATCTAATCATAATAAAGTACTTGGTATATGCACAGATGGTGATTTGCGCCGCGCCTTTAGTAACTCTGTAGACTTATTGAATACACCTATTGAAGAGATCATGACTAGCAAATTCAAAACAGCGTACTCTGATACTTTAGCTACTGAGGCAGTCCTCTTAATGCAACAGCATAAAATCTCTGCATTACCTGTAGTAGATCGCGCGCATAATTTGATTGGCGCGTTAAATATACATGACTTGCTTAAGGCCGGAGTGATGTAATTGAAAATTGGTATGCTGCTCAAAAATCTGATCGTGTTGTGTTGCTTAATTGCAGTCACATTCTGGTTTTACACACAGAATCACTCGTCCACTCGCACGCATACCAATGCCAAGCCCCAAGAATATATGTCTGATTTAGAGATTATTAATTTTGATACTAATGGCATGCCAAAAGAAACTATGCAAGCACAATATTGGGAATTTGTACATGCAGCGGGGCATTCTGATCTGATTATGCCGCGTGTCAGTATATATAAGCCAAATGGCGATGTGTGGAAATTATCGGCTAATAAGGCGATTGCCTGGCATGCTACGATGCACGATGAAATTTCCAAAGTGCAAATGCATGAGAACGTACTCATAGAGCGTCCAGAGCATAATGCCACCACACATTTAACAATCAAAACAGAGGCACTAGAATACACACCTAATGATGCATTAGTGCGTACTAAAGAGTTTGTAAGTTTAGAGCAACCTGGCTTAAATATAAGTGGGTATGGGTTGCTGGGCAATCTGGACCGTAATTGGATAGAATTACATGATAAAATCAATACAATTTATACTACGCAGTAGTTTAGTTTATGCTCTGTGTTTCTGCTGTATCGCATTACCACACAGCAGCGAACCTATCCATATACAAGCTGATAGTGCCAGCTTCGATCAAAAAAGCGGCTTGGCAACTTACAAAGGCAAAGTAAAAGTAATTCAAGGCGCGCGTACTTTATTAGCGGATACTTTAACTATCGCACGTGATGCGCATAATAAAATTCAGATCATGACTGCAACTGGCAACCCTGCAAAGCTTATCTCGAACGCTAATCCTGGCAAGCCTGGTACGGGAGAAGCTAAGATAATAAAATATTTTCCTACAACAGAAAATGTTGAGTTGTTACATGACGCTAGTCTTACACAAAATGGCGACACTATACGCGGAGCAAAACTTACCTATAATTTGCTTACCGAAGAATTAAAAAGCTCTAGCAATACTATTGAACGCACTACTGTTATCCTGCAACCCAAGCGAGTACCATAATGGCTGAATTGAAAATAACGCACCTTGCAAAAAATTTTAAGAAACGCGCTGTGGTTAAAGATGTGTCTTTAGCTGTACAACAAGGTGAAATTATAGGTTTATTAGGGCCTAATGGTGCAGGCAAAACAACTTGCTTCTATATGATCCTTGGTTTAGTTGCTAGCGACTCTGGCAAAATAGCGCTTGATGGTGTGGATATTACTGGTAAGCCAGTGCACGCACGAGCAAAATTAGGTTTAGGCTATTTACCTCAAGAAGCCTCTGTGTTTCGCAAACTATCTGTAGTGGACAATATTTTAGCTGTTTTGCAAGTACGCAAAGAACTAAGCCCTACTCAGCAACACGAAATTTTAGAATCTCTATTAAAAGAGTTTCATTTGGAACATGTGCGTACTAGCTTAGGCATAAGTTTATCTGGTGGTGAGCGTAGACGCTTAGAAATAGCACGTGCTTTAGCCTCTGAACCAAAATTCATACTGTTAGATGAGCCTTTCGCAGGAGTTGATCCTATCTCTATTGCTGAAATCAAAAAGATAATAAAATATGTGGCAGAGAGAAATATCGGTGTCATTATCACTGATCACAACGTACGCGAAACTTTAGACATCTGCAGCCGTGCCTATATTCTAAATGCCGGAGCTGTTATAGCAGAGGGCAGCGCTGCAGATATACTGCAAAACCAAGAGGTGCGCCAAGTATATTTGGGAGAAAATTTTTACATCTAGCCTTCTTAGCCTATACTTATAACGATTGTGTTATTATCAGGCGATTAGCTTATGTTGAAACGAATACAAGGTTTGTCTATGGTAGAAATGATGCTAATAATTGGCATCATAGCTTTTCTGACTGCTACTGCAATCCCCACTTACTTAAAACATTTAAACAATGCTAAATTGGGTAAAGCGCGACATTACGTTTCCAATATTAACAACACAATTGCTAATTATTATACTGACCATGGCGTTTTTCCAACTAACGCACAAATAGACATACCTTCCGCAATCCCTGCATCAGCCTCTCAATATTTATATGCTCCTAACTTAGCTTATGTAGAGATCGCCCCTGTTACCACCACAGCTACACAATGCCCATACGGAGTAAGTACCAGTTACTTTAGTAATTACGATGGGGACTATTTTGCCGACAATACCTCGCCTTACGTTGTACTCAAGACTTTTTTTATTGATAGAAACGGCACACTAAATAAATTATGCACCTTCTATGAATATAATCCAGCCACGTCCCAACCTACTACAAATAATGTATTTCCTGATTGCATATTAACTACCGATCCTGATAGCTCTGAAATTATGACCACTATCAATACAGCATGCACTTGAACTATCACATTGATTTGCTGCTATAGAAGTTAGTATTCTACAATATATATAAGGTATATATTGTTGAGAACTAGATGAAACCAGCCCTACAATTAACAGTCAAGCAAAACCAACGCTTAAGCCCTAAGCTGCAGCAAGCTATCCGCTTACTACATCTCTCAACAGCGGAATTAGATCTAGAAATTCAACAAATATTAGATGAAAACCCAATTCTTGAGTTAAACGATGACTGGGATGCTAGTTATACTGGAATCACGCCCCATGTATCACAAGAACCGGTGCATAGTATATATACAACCTCCACTTTGCATGATTATTTACACTGGCAACTTATGCTCTCGCCTTTTACAGCACGAGATAAAATAATTGCTACCAACTTGATCGATGCGATCAATGATGATGGATACCTGGATACAGAACTATCCGAAATACTTTGTACACTGCAAACGCAGTATGCGTCTTTGACCCCAAGCTTTGAAGCAGATGAGGTATTGATGGTCTTACACAGGATACAAAATTTTGACCCCGTCGGTGTTGGCGCGCGTAATGTGCAAGAATGTATGCTGTTGCAAATAGGCGCACTACATCTGGAGCCACAATTACATAACATTTGTGCCACTATAATCCAACAACATTTAGATGCAGTAGCCAAAAAAGCATATACAGATTTACAAAAGAGTTTGCAGGTTGATCAAGAACTACTACACTTATGCTTGCAAAAAATATTCAGTCTGCAACCAAAACCTGGTTTAGTATTTGCAGCACATAAAACAGAATATATAGTGCCTGATTTACTTGCCCAGAAGACTGATGACAAATGGCAAGTAACATTGCAGCAAAACATGAGCTCTAGTTTACGTATTAGCGCAAGCTTTGCGCAGCTACTACAGCGCTCTATAGCATCTCCGGAATTACATGGCTTACGCCAACAATACAACGAGGCACGTTGGTTTTTAGAGAGTTTGAAGCAACGCAATCTTACCTTATTGAAGGTTGCCAATTGTATTATGCAACAACAAAAAGATTTTTTAGAGCATGGTGCAACGCATATGCGTCCACTAATTTTACAAGACGTTGCATATGCAGTTAATTTAAGCGAATCTACCATCTCTAGGATTAGCAACAGAAAATATATTCATACACCGCGTGGCATTTTTGAACTGAAGTATTTTTTTAATGCCGGCATGCAAACCGCCAGCGGAAACCTATGCTCAGGCACAGCAATCAAGGCTATGCTTAAGGAATTAATTGCCAATGAAGATCCAAGCAAACGTCTAAGCGATCAAGCCCTCACTGAACTCATATCCCAACAGGGGATTTGCATTGCCAGACGCACTGTGACAAAATATAGAGAGGCCTTGGGAATACTAGCATCTAACCAACGGGGAACGTAATTATGGCTCTAGACTTTACAATTGCAGGCAGACACGTAGAGGTTACCCCAGCATTACAAGATTATGCACTTAGCAAGCTATCCAAAATAGAACGGGTTATTGCAAACCGTGCAAGTACAATTCATGTGATTTTGAGCGTAGAAAAATTAGAGCAAAAAGCGGAAGCGGAGTTGAAAATTGCAGGTGATAAAAACGTAATTTTCGCAGAAGCTACTACTACAGATATGTATGAATCGATTGATAAATTAGAAGACAAATTATATGCACAGGTTTTAAAATTTCATGGTAAATTGACCGACCACGATCACCATAAAGAATAAATGAGCAACGCCGCTTTATAGTTTGCCTAAGAAATATAAGAATAACAGAGGTAAATTTTATGCCGTTAACTCCAGAACAAGCACGTATGATTAGCAATTTAACAGCCATGCAAGCTGGCAATAATCAGTACTCGCCAAATTTTCTACAAACGCTTTTTACACAGTGCTCTCTGCCAGTTCCAACCCAAAGTCAATTAAACCCTGATTTTGTGACTGCAGAAGATATTGAGCATATGCAAAAAAT
>DALYEH010000041.1:0-11244 GCA_031972715.1 Gammaproteobacteria bacterium
TTATATAGATCAGCAAACTCCAGACGCATTTGTTGCTGCAAATTAAGCACCTGTTGCATTATTTGCTGCATAGCTTCTTGCATTTGCGCTGAGTCGCAGGCTGGCTCTTCACTGCGCTCTGTGAGTAACGCCCCTAAAACGGAACATAGTGCCAGTGGTATAGCTACAGCCGCACCACCAGGTACAGCCATAACACCTGCATATGCTTGTGCTCCACTTAAAATTGATTTGCCAACATGAGCCAAGGTTTTATTCTGTGTAATATTACCAGCACCGAGCAAAATGGTGCCTAATGATTCACTAACATTGTTAGCATTCAAATTGTTAGCTTTTAACTCACAATATGTTTGGCGCATGCTTGCCAAACAAATTCCAGCAATACTTAGTTTGTGCAATTCAGGTTGGTTGAGCTCTTGAGCCAAGCTGGCCACAAAACCGCATAATGCTGCATGACGTTGATTTTGCAAAGTACTATCTATTAGCAGTTGTTCACCGACTGATAATTTTGTACTAGTACCACATGCATATATTACCTGTACCATCTCAGCATGGGTTAGACCGGCAGTAGCTCCTTGCGCTAGCAACATTTTGGTAGTAGCTGTACCAAGAGAAATACCAAGCGTCTTGAGAGCTTCCTCAATAGTAGCTTTATCCCCCAGATAAGGCAAAGCTAGTTTGCCCAACCACTGTACCTTATCTACGATGCGCGAAGTTTGCTCCATGTGAGTAGCACGCAATACATGCGATAGAGCGCGCAAAGCGTTTATGCACAGATTGATTTTGTGTTCCGTAGCATAGCTAGGAGCTTCTAAAGCAAGTAAGGCTGGTGTTACATCTTGTAATGTTTTGCTGAACTTTGCCAGATCTGTAAAAGTACAAGCAAAATTCTCTGCTTGCGGCTGCACATCCCCAAGCTTACTCTGTACGTTAAGCCTTATGTTCTTTTGCGCAGCCTCTAGCATGCGCAGCAGCCGCTCAGTCTCTGGATTACGCGGTATGTTGTTTTTAAAATGCCCTAACATTCCCTCTAGTAATAAGGCACGTTTATCAGCTGCGGAACGCACATCTATAATCTCTAATATTTGCGGCAATCTATCTACCATAACAGCAGCAACCGCCTGAATTTGCGGATCCTTGTGCTCAATTTTTAAAACAGATCCAACAGCACGTAGAAACTGCGCTACAGAGGATCCCTGCTGTAAATCCTTGCACAAAATATAGAATTTACTTTTATTACCTAGAGCAAAATCCGCCATGATAACTTGCTCTAAACATAGGTTTGCTGATGTATGTATACCTAAAGAAGACAAAACATTCCTAAATGCAGAGGCACGCTCCGCTACAGACATAGCCGCTGAAAACATTTGTAATACCTAATGCTTAGTGATAACTAAGCATTAATGTATATGTATTGTGATTGAGTAAAAATAGTGAAAAGTGCTAGATTCTTTAGCTATTAAACATGAGTTGTCTTTTTGCACTCTGTGCAGGCGGTGATTGCCTTGTATTGGTCGGCTCCGAAATGTTCATGCCAGTTAATGGCCCAGTTAAGCCTGTAGGTGTTGTATCTACTTTTTGTAGTGGTCTATGCTCAAGGCTTGTTGTTGTTGAACTATGACGATTTTTTTGTGGTGAGCTAATATTAGGCTTTTTTTGTGGTGAGCCATTCTCAGGGATTGTTTGTGTTGCACTAATACGCTTTTTTTGTGGCGAACGCTTATCATCACTAAACACCAATGGCGGGCCAAAAGCTTGCGCAGCAGCTTTGATACCTTGCTCAAGCGCATAATATCGTAGTGGTGATAAACGTACCGGCGACAGATGTGTCTCTGCTGTCAATACACCATCCTCTTCGGTAACATTACTAGGCTCCACTTGATTATGCACATCATGAAAACGACGTGAATTGGGGCTAGATTTAAGTGGCGATGAATCCTTTAATGGGTGCGGATGTAGGGTACTAATGAAAGGAGTAAGATCTTGAGCAAGATCAATTCTTTCTATAGCACAATCCACATCTGGCACAAAGCTTAGTGCGTTCTTAAGCAAATACGCATGCAGAGAAAAATATTCCTGAAAATTCCTTATCATTGCGGACAATTGATCTGCAGCACTATCATTCGCGACATGTTGTTTAGTACGTGCAATAGTTTTGTCTATGCTCTGCAAAAGAGTTGTGAGGCGTACTGTACGACTGTGCATAGCTTCAGCTTTTTGTCTATGACTTTTATCTCTAATCTTTACGTTATACATTATCTCATGCAATAGCGCATGCACTATATGTTTAGAATGGAACTTAAGATGATCAATATCACCACGCGCAGTCATAGTGTAATAATAACCACTATCGCCAACTAAAATATCCTTTATCTTTGCTGGAGATTCCATGTAGGTTTTGATTGCTTGATCATTTACACCTTTGATACCAGTAAAATAGGATGCAATTAATGCACGCAACATATTACATTGCTGTTCATATCCAGCAGGTACTGTAGTTAAAATATGCCAACGGTCAATATTTGGCTTTCCAGGGTATTGTGCATTTAAAAATTTTCTTATAATAGGCTCTGGTGCAGTCTGCGGCGCCATTTGTCTTTGTGGAGAAGAAAATTTTTTCGAGGGGCTTTGGTGAGTTTTTGTAGCAGAATTGCTTGTGTTTTTTAGCATAATTGTTGATTTACACCAATATTAAGTTATTATATAAGGCCATTCTTGCATAAAACGCAGCACAAGTCAAGTCAACCTTCTAAATATATGGTGTAGCTACAAATAGCGTGGTGATTGAACAAAAGCGTGCAAGCCTGCATAATGCTCAAAAGTTACTTAAAACAAGGACAAAGGCATGAATCTAGTAGAATGTGTTAGTGCACAAATCAACTCCAGTATTAATACTAAACTAGCGGTGCTAGCAAATTTACCAGAAATAATTGCCGAAGCGGGCCAACTATTATCTATCGCAATCGCAAAAAACCACAAAATATTGTGTTGTGGTAATGGGGGCTCTGCAGCTGATGCACAGCATTTTGCTGCTGAATTATTGGGACGCTATGTAATGGAGCGGCCTAGTTTACCTGCTATTGCACTTACTACAGACACTTCTACTTTGACTGCTGTAGGCAATGATTACGGCTATGAACACGTCTTTTCCAGGCAAGTATACGGCTTGGGACAACCTGGTGATGTGTTGATCGCTATCTCCACCAGCGGTAACTCGCCAAACGTCATAGCCGCTATAAATGCTGCACGGCAGCGCAATATGAGTGTCATTGCCCTCACCGGCAAGGGTGGTGGTAAGATGTCTGCACACTTACAGGCAAACGAACTGCATGTATGTGTACCTAGCGATATTACGTCGCATATTCAAGAAGCGCATATTATGATTTTGCATTGTTGGTGTGAAATTATTGATCTGCAGTTTATGCAAGCAAGCACTAGCAAGGTGCAGAGCGCGGACATAAACGCACACGTTTAGTATAAATACATCTCGAATAAACCGTCGCTATTTAGGAAATAATAGAAGTTTTCCCCATCGCGACTGGTATGTTCATCAAATACGAATTTTTCATTATCTAGACTTAGATCTAAACTACGGCCCCAGCTCTTAGCACCAACAGAGCCTACAGCTTGGCACAATAAAACTCTTGAAATGGGCTTAGCTTTTACATCGCGCAAGTAGCGTGCTGTTTCATATTGTTTGAAGCCTTTATATTGTTCAGTGGTTAATTCTTTGCCAGAGATCAAAAAACAGCTGAATGGCAATTCGGTAATAATATGTAAACCCCTATTTTGACTCACAACCATGGCTGGAACTAGAAACTTTTGTTTTAATGACATAGTACGCATTTTTTCTAGTAAAGGGCTAAATAAAATACGACCGCTATGTTGCTCTATGGAAATCAAACCGTATGCATCCATAGCCTCTCTTAAGCGCGACACTATGGTATCACTATCATCTTTAGGCGCTGCAGCAGAAGGCAGATCCAAACTGTTAGCAATACTGAACGGTACTAGCAAAAGTATTAAGGCAAGTTTGCATAGCTTTGACATATCCATAAGCAAGATTCCGTACTGGTCAAGGTTTGTTAGTTAATTTCACTACTTAGTTGTTATTATAAACGATTTATGTAGAAACATGTACACATGCAACCTTGTGCAGCAAATTATACAGTTGTTCAATACGGATATATTAGTGTATTTACAAACACTTGGATTATTTAATACTCAATGTTATTCATGGTATTGGTAAAATCTTGATATTAGATTGAGACAGAGCTAAAAAAGCGACGTACTAAAAATTTAGTACGCCGCAGAGGTTATGTACAACACATACAGATCATGCGGTACATAGATTTGCTAGCCAAAAAGGTTTCCAAACCTAAAGCCAGTTTGTGTAGGTTGCTGGTTTGAGGAATTAGGCTGGTTTGTGGCACTCGCACTAACCGCTCCTACATAGGGCGACTGCGCGTCGTATGCATATGTTGTTGGCGGGTTGATTTGAGTTGCTACCGGTAACGCCTGAGCAATGCTGCCACTCAGTAAACCATTTCTAAGCTCCATGGCCTGCCTATAACTACCTTTATAGAACATAATTGCAAAATCCGTTTGTGCACCAAACGCTGCTTCTATTTGTTCTCTGGTATATTCTTGCTCTACGTTTAAGTAAATAGCAAGTCCGCCATCTTGAGCTCCCAAGATGTTTAAAAGTGACCATATTCCGTCTTTATTGTACGGTAGAGCATTACCTTGAAACATTTTGAATTCCGCTTCTTGTTGTACATAATCTTTTACTACTGATACATTGCAATCCAGCATATTCGCGGCCCAAGTAATTGTACTGCCTACAGCATTAGTTGTACTAGATTCACATCCTATAACAATAAATGGTACATCTTGGAACTTTTTAGAGTTTCGATTTTTAAGAAAGTTGGACGCAGCTTTATGTGGCACGGTTGTAGTTGGTCTCTTCTCTCCATCAACATCACCATCTGATAAGAATTGCGTTGTAGATGGATTACAACGCTCTCCATTTTCGCCATAAATCTTTTTCAATATAGGTAAAATATCAGTACCACCATTTGGTTCATGTCTGAAAATCATGCTTTGTAGCTTGTTAAAATCCACCTTTAATGCTTGATCTATTTCTGGTGCAGTCACGCATTTAGAATAATCGAGTACTAATTCAACAGCAGTAGCAGTTTGCCCACATGGATTGATAGTGTATACTTTTACCTTGGTGCCTAGCACTGCTAAAATTTTTAAGTTTTGTTTAATACGATTTTGCAATTCCACCCAGCGCGTCGTGTTTTGATCAAAAGGATCATTCATAGAACTGCTATTATCAATAATAATATTATAGTTCTGACGCGTTAGTACTGCATTAAAATGAACTGTGGCAGCTACGGGAAGATTATATCGTTCAAGATGGTCCTCAATAATAGCCCTTCTACCAGGAGTTAAATTGTCGTTAAGACTATTGCATGCGTTCATAGTTGCTCGATCGACCAATGCACGAGGATTGATATCCCGCAAATATCCAAGCTGTGCCAGTTGCGCTTCATTATTTGAGTACGGTATTGTAAAATTTTGGCCTTGTCCTTGCTGTCTAAGTACGCTCACACCTGCACCATGCAAGTGCAATTTATTAGCCGCATATACATTCAGCTTTGCCACTATCTTTTCTAACTGCTTCACAAAAGCCTGATTTGTTTGTAATTCACTAGGATTTTGAGAAACATACTCATAAAGGCATCGTAGTAAATACTCGCTATGAGAGGAATATAATATACATTTTTCTTCACTAAACAGATCTTCTATAGGGGTACATTTCGCCGCTACTGCATCGCTACCACCCGTTGGCTTCACTTTCCAATTTTTTTGTGCAGCTGCAAAATCACTTTCTTTCAGTACAGCCATATGCACATGTGTTTCCATCCAAGCATGGTTTGTATTTCTAGGATCTGCTGCATTCATATCTGCAAAAATATGATGCAAATTATGCTTGACATGATCAGAAAACATTCTATATTCTTCAGCAAAAATAAACTCATATAGACGGCATTTCAATCGAACCCATAAGTCATCACGAGCTTCCTTTTTTTCTCTATAAAGCTTTGATGTCTTATCTTCACCAGGCAAATTTACGCATATTTGTTCGATTGCCTTTTTGAAATTAGCAAATTTGCTGTTAAATGGCTGGGCTGTATCGAATATGTTTGCAGCTGAATCATAGTTCGCATGCAAAACCTTGAATTCATTATGCTTTAATGCTGCAACTACATTCTGCTTTAACTTTATTTGTCCTTCAGGACTAAGTGTGCTGCATATATTAAAAGTTTCTGAACCTCTTTCAAATAAATCGTCTGAATATAACTCCTCTAAAATTTCCTGTATACATTTGTCCATTACTGCATCGGGCTTATCTAGAATGCCACCAACAAAAGCTGGAGTACCGTCAGGTCTAACAATATGCTGCAGAAAAACACGACCATCAGCTTTTTGGATCAAAAGTACTGCATCCATAGCCATATTTGCACCAAATTTTCCTAATACTTTATAATCACCGATGAACCCCGGGATACCGTTTGGCAAATTAGGAATAGGCAATTGCACAGGTTTGGCAGTCGAAGATTGATACCATGGATACTTACCTAAATGTTGATCTAGCATAGCATTGAATGTACTGGTATTGTTTTCATTCTTTACATTTACTTTTCCTAAATCAACAGACCACCCCTCACCACTTATTCGTACTGTATTTAAATCTAAAATAAAACATTCCAAACCATCCTTTCTTCGCTTTGCAAGCAATTCTTGCACCGCTCCTGTTGCTGCAATATGTGCTGCCTTATCTAATTGTTCAATTTCAAATGTCATAATCATTTCCTGCCATGTTATTACAAATTCTGCATACGGGATTGTAGTCATATACAATATAAAATTGACCGTATAAAATTTATGGTTACACATATGTTTTTAAAAGACATCCGCAGCAGATTTGTATCTTGCATATAGAAAATTTTTTAATGCAAATTTCAAGATAAAGTAAACATTAATGGATTTGTTTACTGAAACATGTTTGTTAGGAATAAATTCACTAATTGATGATAAATACTTTATTAATAAAAATAAAATAACTGTTGGGTGATTCTATTTGGTCAAAACGACATATAATTACTAGTATAATTATATCCAGCGCATGTTTGACCGTACATTTTTTACGGTACAGCAACTGACAGAGCATCTTTGACCGTAAATATTTTACGGTACAGTGACACATGCAAAATAGATTTTTATGAAGTTTATGTTTAGAGACTTAATTACAAAAAATTATGGAGATTTGTTTATTAAAATATTTTTGTGGTACAGAGCCAGGATAGCCAGCTACTAAAGCTTTAGTAATAAGCTCATTAGTGGTGTTAGCTTTGAATTTAGATTTTAATCTTTCTATGTGGTCCACGACAGTTCTATAACTTATATTTTGTAAAGCTGCGATTTCTTTATAAGAGAAACCTCGTATAAGATAAAATAAACATTCTGACTCTTTTGGTTTCACATCTACTTTGTCTTTTTGCTGTTGTAACTTTATTGATAGCTGTGTCTGACCATCTGCAGTATTCTCAACATCACTGGATAATACTAGAGCCAAATCCAGCAAATGATTTGCGGATTGGTCGATCAGATGAAAAATTATATATTCAACCTCGCCATTCGCGTCCAGCACAGGCTGTTTATCAATTTGCAGCACCTTCCATAAGCCATCCGCCATTTGTATAGAATTTAGCACTCTAACCATTTTTTTGGTAGATTTTACTTCAGCGTCTTCCTGCCAAAATAGCTCAGCACATAATGCAGCGTTACAGTTCATATCCGCTACAGTTTTACCTAATAGATAGTCTAATGGCTTGTCAGGAAACCCAACTAGCTCTGCATAAGCTTGGTTATAATAGACGTATCTAGACTGGGTATCGACGATACACCACATACCAGGAAGTAAATCAAACGTTTCTTTAAAATTTCTCACAGGTTTAACCTTTCATAGCTCAGTAAAACAGCTGGCTGATTTAGTCTAAAGATCCAGTGACAGATTGTCAACTACCTGTAATGGTTTGTGTAGCGCCAAAATACAACCAGCAAAAGGCCATGTGTCGCACTAAAGAATTGCAGCTTGTAAATACACTTACACTTGCAAAGTGTAAGTAGATTAGAAGTGTTATCTAATGTTTGTATCATTTATGGTCTATAGTTTAGGATCTTGTGATATGGGCCGGGCTATACGCCATATTTAATTGACGTACACGCACATTGCTGTTAACAATACTGCTCTAATTATGTCACTTTCAAGCAAAACTGAGCACCGTACGAGACAGCTACTCGTCGCTTACAAGCAATCGCTGGACATATAAACCAAATCGACCGGAATTAGACGGAACAGAGTATACAAAGAACAGGACAATTAAAATGTCAGTAAACAAGTGTAGAACTATAATTGTAGATGCAGATGCTTGCCCAAACACTATCAAAGAAATTTTATATCGAGCTATAATTCGACTAAAAATTCCGATGATACTTGTAGCGAACTCTCCTCTTACTTTACCTAAATCACACCTTATTAAGTCTGTGCGTGTTGGCTCAGGATTTGATGTTGCCGATAAATATATAATTGAAATTGCTGCACCTGGAGACCTAATTATCACTGCTGATATTCCTTTAGCTGACGCGGTAGTTAAAAAAGGTGCTTTTGCCCTTAATCCGCGTGGTGAATTGTATGATCAAAATAACATAAAAGAAAAATTGAGTATACGCAATCTCATGGATGAAATTCGTGGCACCGGACAATTAACTCGTGGACCATCTCCATTAACTAATAAAGATAATCAGAAATTTGCTAATGCGTTAGATAGTTTCTTGGCAAAAAATGCCTTTAGTGAGGATTAGTATGCCTTGGATTTTTTAGGTAATGCTTGGGATAATTTTTGGCATCATCATAAAAATCGATTTTTTACACACTTGTGTTGATAACCACGAATTTCTGCAATTCTTGCTTCTTGTTCTGCATCAACCCTTACTTGCAAAGAAACTATAAATCGTTCGAAGAATACATCTCCTTCTTCTGATAGATCACAAAACTTTTGCATAAGATAGTCTTTATCAAATCTAATTTCTTTCTGGCTAGAGCTATACTGAAACTTCATTCTATTAGAGAGCTCCAATACAGTATATTGAAATGCAACATCGAACAACCCATAAAACCGTTTATAAATGTTTCTAGCATATCTAAGTAAACTTGTCAGTCTTGCTTTTTGGTTAATAGGGTCTTCAGGCGCTGCTCCTGCTGCTTCTAAATGGCTCATTATTAATGCATGGATTATATATTCAATAGATAATGGAGTGTTAGGATCAGCCAATATGCTATATATAGATTGCAACAACATTGGATCCTTGTTTTCTAAATCTTCTGAAATCATTATGAGAAAAAGTCGCTCATATGTAGGTGTAGCTTGTATAGACTTAGATAAATCAGGATCCTTGCGCTCTAAATCCCGCAATATCATTGTACGAAAAAGTTGGTCATATATAAATTTAGCTTCTTCGTTACTCTCGACAATGTTGTGTAATTTTTCAGCTATTTTATTAAATACAGCTTCGCTAACAAAAACTTTGATTAATTTTTTTATATGAACTATCCCAGTAGCTCTCAAGAAGAGGTTGATTTAGGTCTTAGGTATAAATCGTATAATAGCAGCATATGGTTTCACCCAAAACCATATATTGACAATGCAAGGTTTTAGGCTTAGCTTGCATCATCAATGGAGGCTTATATGGCTATAACCGCAGAATTAATTAAACGGGTAATTTTAGAACAGCGTGAGGATGAGCAACTACCAAGCAAGTATATACACCGTTTAGCAGAGTAGGCGTTCCCTGAGTTACACAAGAATCGTGAAATTATTGTCACTACTGGTGTAAGGCGTTGCGGTAAATCAGTTTTAATGCAGCACGTGCGAACAACCATGCAGCCTGCAGATTATAATTGTAATTTTGAAGATGAAAGATTAGTTAATTTCAGTCTTCAAGATTTTCAAACTTTACAGGAAGTATTCATAGAGTTATATGGGGTGCAAAAAACCTATTATTTCGATGAAATACAAAATATACCAGGCTGGGAAATGTGCGTACGCAGACTCTATAACGGCGCCAATAAAATATATTAGACCGCTTCTAACGCTAATTTATTTAGTGAAGAACTAGGAACCAGGTTAACCGGTAGATATATAGCCGTCACTATGTATCCAGTTTCATTTTATGAATTTGTAAAATTTAACGATGCAACGTTAAGCACGATAGATAATTTAACCACAAAAAAAATTGGCCTTTTAAAAGGATTATATGCCGAATATATGCTGTACGGCGGCATACCTGAGTATCTTAAATATAAAAATAAAATCTATATGCATGATTTGTATGAAAGCATACTCTACAAAGATATAATAGCGCGATATAAAATCCCAGATCCTACTGCAATTAAAAAGCTATGATTTTATTTAGCGAGCAATTTTGGTGGTTAAAAGCTGGTAAGAAATTATAAACCTTGCTGCCCAATATGCCTAGAGTTGTTCTTGGCAAATCTTCATGTTTTGGCGTTTGATAAGTGGTTAAGACTTCTTTGCATTTGTTTATGACCACATTGCGCATGCTTTACGGTGGCATCAGATAATAAAGGCATTGGGTCCATCCTGAATACAGACTACGTTATACCCAAAATTTATACCCGAAAAAGTCGTAGATTTGAATGACTATGGTAGAACAAGAAAGAATGGTAATTTGCTAGAGACGTTGATTTTAAAGGCTTTTAATTACTTGTATAGAACATGGCTTCGATCCAGGGATTAATTCGCGCCATCCATGGCGCTCACCCTGCGGGCCGCTGCGCGGTTCAAAACTGCAATCCTGCAGTTTTGTCGAACCCTTGGGCTCTCATCCTTTTCATTATACCAAAAATAAAAATACCCCAGATGGGTAATTTTATTTTTGGCTTCGATCCAGGGATTAATTCGCGCCATCCATGGCGCTCACCCTGCGGGCCGCTGCGCGGTTCAAAACTGCAATCCTGCAGTTTTGTCGAACCCTTGGGCTCTCATCCTTTTCATTATACCAAAAATAAAAATACCCCAGATGGGTAATTTTATTTTTGGCTTCGATCCAGGGATTAATTCGCGCCATCCATGGCGCTCACCCTGCGGGCCG
>DALYEH010000042.1:0-2068 GCA_031972715.1 Gammaproteobacteria bacterium
CCACTACAAAGACAGTTGTGTACTCATCTCTATGTATTTTAGGCTTAGACTTTTTCTTAACTGCTGTAATGTTCAACGGACCCTAAATTATGAAAAGTAGAAAAATTGAAGTTTGGGTAGGTTTATTTGTGGTGCTTAGTATCGCAGCATTACTAATGCTTGCTCTGCAAGTCAGTGGGCTCAGCAATTTTTACAGTACCAAGCATGGCTTTATAGTTAAGGCTGCCTTTAGTAATATTGGTGGATTAAAGCCCCGTTCTAAGGTTACTATATGTGGCGTCACTATAGGAAGAGTGTTAAGTATAGATTTGGAGCGTAATGAAGAGTATGGTGAGTATCAAGCGCAAGTTGTATTGAGTATTGAAGATAACTTACGCAAAATCCCTAGCGATTCTGCCGCCAAAATACTAACATCGGGGTTGTTGGGTGACAATTATATTGAAATTGTGCCCGGTAATGCAGACACATATTTAGAAGCTGGCAGCACAATTGAGTTAACTTCGCAAGCGGTATTGTTAGAAGATCTAATATCTAAGTTTGCAACTGGGAGCTAGAAATGAACCGTAACAAGAAAATGCAATATTATGCCTTATTGGTAGCCTTAGTTTTTTTAATGATAGGGGCAGTAATTGCAGCACCACAACCAACGCAGCCAACCCAGGACAAGTCTGTAGCCACTGAAAACGCACCGGCAGTAGAAGATCCTGTAAAAATGTTGCGGGGCATAACTAGTAATGTGTTACATGCCTTAGAAACGCGAAAAAATCATGATGATTTAGATGGCATATATGCAATGGTTGATAACTTTGTTCTGCCATATGTAGACTTTGATGAAATGTCGCAATGGGTAGCAGGACGTACTGTTTGGAGTAAGGCAGATGCAGCAACCCGTAAGCAATTTATTGAAGCTTTTAAAATATTAGTGGTCCGTACTTATGCAACAGCATTAAATAATTACACTAACGAAAAGATCGAGTTTTCTAAGCAAAAATTAAATTTACAAAAAGAACGTATCCAAGTAAATAGTGTAATAGTGCGGCAGTCAGGCAAGAAAGAAAATATACGCTTAGATTATCGCCTGATTAAAAAAGATAATAAATGGTACGTGTATGATGTGATTATTGAAGGCGTCAGCATTTTACAAGGTTTTCAAGCACAATTCTCGAATGAGATACGTCAAAAAGGCTTGCAGAAAGTGACTGCGCAAATCCAAGAACATAACCGAGAAAAACATGGTGTTTAATAACCAAATGCAAGTTCAGCTTAATACTGCGCAAGATATATGCTTGGTCGGACGTATTGACCTTAACAATGTAGTAGACACTTGCGACAAAGTTACTACGCTCTTACATAACATGCGAGATGCGAAAATAGACTTGAGTGCAATTGAATCTGCAGATAGCAGTAGTTTAATTTTATTTGTAGAATGTATGCGTTATGCAAAGCAAAATCACATAGGTATTACATTTTGTAATGTGCCCGGATTTATTGTAGATCTCAGTCGCGTTTGCGGCTTAGATAACATTTTACCAATCAATCAACCTTTAGTATTCCATTAGTAGTAAAATCTTAAGAAGTAATAATGACAGATCAAGATATACAAATAATGCTTAGCGATAACTTGCCAGACGCGCAGGTTATGGTGCAAAGTTCAGATGGTACGCATTTTGATGCAGTTGTGGTTACCGATCTATTTGAGGGTAAGAAAGCATTAGAAAGGCAAAAAATCGTGTATGCCATCATTGGACAACATATTAGTAACGGCGCAATTCATGCGTTGAGTCTCAAAACATTTACGCAGCAGGAGTGGCAAATAAAATGCGGCAATTAGTAATTACAGGTGGTCTGCCCTTAAGTGGTGAGGCTTGGATTTCTGGAGCAAAAAATTCGGTGTTACCAATTTTAGCAGGGGCACTATTAGCAAATGAACCTGTCACTATAGGTAACGTACCACATTTGCAAGATGTGACTACTATGATGGAGCTTCTTGGGCAATTTGGCGTGAAACTAATGCTAAATGACAAAATGCATATAGAAGTCGATCCAAGAACTATTCATAATTTTCACG
>DALYEH010000042.1:2078-9980 GCA_031972715.1 Gammaproteobacteria bacterium
GGCCATTGTTAGCGCGTTATGGACAAGCAAGAGTTTCTTTACCGGGTGGCTGTGCCATAGGACCAAGACCTGTGGATTTACATATACAAGGTTTGATGGCTATGGGTGCTGACATAGTGGTAGAAAATGGATACATAAATGCCAGTACCTCTAAACGTTTGCATGCAGCAAATATTTTATTTGACACAGTTACCGTAACTGGCACTGAAAATATAATGATGGCAGCTACCTTGGCTAGCGGCACCACTGTATTACGCAATGCAGCTAAAGAACCTGAAGTACAAGACTTAGCGAATTTCTTGAATACTTTAGGCGCTAAGATTTCAGGGGCAGGTACAGATGTAATTGAAATAGAAGGTGTCGATGCTTTGTCCGGTGGTGTTTATTCAGTAGTCCCAGATCGCATAGAAACCGGCACATATTTAGTGGCTGGGGCGATTACTAGAGGTAAAATTCATGTTAAACATACTAAACATGAAAACCTATTAGCTGTATTGCAGAAATTAGAGGAAGCCGGTGCAGATATTCAAACTACTAAAGACACAATTTCTTTAGATATGCATGGTAGACGCCCTAAAGCTGTGAACGTGCGTACGGCTCCATTCCCAGGCTTCCCGACAGATATGCAGGCACAATTCACCGCCCTAAATGCTGTTGCTGAAGGTACAGGGACAATTACTGAAACAGTTTTTGAAAATCGCTTTATGCATATTCAAGAGTTATGCCGCATGGGAGCCAGAATTACTGTACAAGGCAACACAGCTATTTGCCAAGGGGTAGAAGAATTACATGCTGCACCAGTGATGGCCACTGATTTACGTGCATCAGCTAGTTTAGTATTAGCAGGATTGGTTGCTAAAGGTAAAACTATAGTCGATAGAATTTATCATATTGATCGCGGCTATGAATGCATAGAAGAAAAACTGATCCAATTAGGTGCTAAAATTTCGCGAGAGGTTAGCTAGATATTGAGGAAATAGATGGGCGGGGATTGGGGCGCTAATATAATAGCCTTGCGCTTCGTGGCATTGTAATTCAGCAAAAAATTGTCTTTGTGCCTCAGTTTCAATGCCTTCTACGGAAATTTGCAGATTTAATTGATGACCTAATTGAATAATAGAATAGGCTATATTAGATTCAATGTTCTCGTGGTTTAAAGTCTGCACAAATGCTTTGTCTATTTTCAGTTTGTGTACTGGTAAACGGTCTAATTCCGAAAGTGATGAATAACCCATACCAAAATCATCTATGGCAAGAAGTACTCCGATTTCGCGTAATTCCATCATGATTCGCAATGCGTATTCAATATCTTCCATCATTGCGGTTTCAGTAATCTCTAATTCTAGGTTTCGTGCTGGCAGCTCAGTTACACGTAAGATACGCAACACATGCTCTACTATCCTAGGGTTTTTGAATTGCATCTGAGAAATATTCACAGCCACACGTAAATCATAACCAAGATCTAAGATTTTTTTTGTATGAATACATGCCTGTAATATTGTCCATTCGCTGATCATATCAATTAGACCAGCTTTTTCTGCAATAGGTATGAATATACTAGGCATGATGGTGCCTCTAGTTTTATGCTCCCAGCGCAGTAGTGTTTCCATACCAATAATATTACCTGTTTTTAAGCAGGCTTGTGGTTGGAATAAGATTACTAATTCGTTTCTATCTAGAGCTGTTTCTAGATCATTTAATAAAGCAAACTCCTCATCAGTATTAATATCCTTTTGGCGGTCATATACCCCCAAAATTAACCGTATAGCCCATATTAAAGAAAACGAAATGATAAGTGATAAAATGCTGCCAAACACAAACAGAATTAAGCTTTCTTCATGTATGGATATATCTGGATTGCGGTGGACTAAATATGAGGCAGACAAAACTACCACCTCAATCGAGATGATTGTAAAAAACACCCAAAAGAATACCCGCCCATAAATGGCGATTCTAGAGTTTCTAGTAAATCGACCTTGGTCAGTTAGTTTTCTTTTTCTCATGATTTTAAGCATAGACTCTGTCTTTATATTACTGTGGCTTGTTTGTATAATGGGCTCTACTAATAGCAAATGAGTTCGTCATATGTCAGATCATGATTTAAACGAAGCCGCTTCTAAACGTCATATATACCTATTACCCAACCTATTGACCACAGCAGGGTTATTTGCAGGTTTTTATGCCATAGTGGCGGCAATGAAGGGCAACTTCGAGACAGCGGCTGTAGCGATTTTTGTGGCAATGATCATGGATGGCATGGATGGGCGTGTGGCACGTCTTACTGGCACAGAAAGTGAATTTGGCGCACAATATGACAGCCTATCAGATATGATGTGTTTTGGGGTGACTCCAGCCTTGGTGGTTTATAGCTGGGGCTTAAGCTACCTGGGTAAGTTTGGCTGGCTTGCGGCTTTTTTCTATGTAGCTGCCACAGCTTTGCGTCTTGCGCGTTTCAATATTCAACCTAGTCAAGAAAAAAAGAAATACTTTATTGGCCTGCCTTGTCCACCAGCTGCTGCGATTATAGCTGGTATGGTGTGGGTTGGTACTGATTTTGCTATACCTGGTAAGCGTATCAGTGAATTGGCCGCAATAGTCACCATAATAGTGGCAGCGCTAATGGTCAGTAATGTGCGTTATCCTAGTTTTAAAGAGTTGGATTTTAAAGAACATGTGCCATTTGTCGCTGTATTAGCAGCATTATTAGTATATCTATTAATCGCGTCGGATCCTCCCAAAGTTCTATTCGGTATCTTCTTCATATATGGTGTGTCTGGTTTAATATTATGGTTACGAGAGCAATTTGTTAAGAGAAATAAAGTATAAGCAAGCAGCTCAGCTAAACATGCCAGTTTGGGAGCCTCGTGTAGATAAGCAACAGCAACTGACACAAGGCCAGGAGGCTTCAGTGCTGCCTTTAGAGGTACGCCTACATGCGCAGTGTTTAATAGTTTTGTTTGTGCAGCAACAGGCCGTAGATTTTAGGTTGAGCGCAGAAGAAGCTAAAATTTTTTCTGGTATGCTTAGTGTGCTAGAGTTGCCTACCCAACAAACCATGACTGTAATTGTACGCGCCCCTTGGCCTCAAAATACTGTATTAAATCGTTATTTAGAACAGTGGCAACCAAAATTTATTCTACAATTAGATATGCAAATGCCTGTGTTAAATAGAGTAAATTGCATACAAACTTATAGTCCTGGGTATTTATTAATAAACCCGCAGCATAAAGCAGCTGCCTATAAGAAATTACTAACTTTGCGAGCAATGTTACATGGTACCTCAAAACGCAATTCGTAAAATGACGAACGCTGATGTTCTAAATGTTTATATGCTCGATCAGCTAACCGACCCTACGCCTTGGAGCGAAAAACTATTCGCTGATTGTATTAAAGTTGGCTATGATTGCTGGGTCATGCTAGATACCCAGACTATAGTTGGTTTTGCTATCGTGCACTATGCAGCAAATGAAGCACACTTGTTAAAACTGGCTATCAATCCTGACTATCAGGGGCAGGGCCTTGGCCAAAAAATGCTACTCCACGTAGTACAAACCGCAAAATCCAATGGTGCAGATGAAATGTTTTTGGAGGTTAGAGTTTCCAACCAAAAAGCCATAGCACTCTATCAGAACAATAATTTTGTAGAGATAGGCATGCGTAAAGGTTATTATCCCGCAGATGCCTTGAAAGGTATACCAAGTGAAGATGCTTTAACTATGGCATTGCCTTTGTGGTGATGTTACTATTTCCGGCTAGGAAACATACATTAATTGGGTGGAATTTAGATGCAGGCCAAAATCATGCAAAATAGAATAATTTATCTAACTTTATTACTGATGGTAAGCTTGAAGGCAGTTGGTATGCCAACTACTCCTAGCGTAGCGCCTACAGCGCCAGCCGTTGCAGCAACTGCATATTTGTTATTAGATCATAATAGCAATAAAGTTTTAGCAGAGAAAAATAGTAAATTACAAATCGAGCCTGCAAGTTTAACCAAAATGATGACTATGTACATAGTAGATAGCGAGATAAAAGCGGGTAAGATTAGATTAACGGACCAAGTTACAATCAGCAAAAATGCATGGCAGGCTCCGGGTACACGTATGTTTGTACAGGTTGGAACGCAGGTCTCTGTTGAAGACTTGATTAAAGGAGTGATCGTAGACTCTGGTAACGATGCCTCTATAGCTCTAGCGGAACATATCGCTGGTTCAGAACAAGTATTTGCAGATTTAATGAATCGTTACGCACAGATGCTTGGTATGTACGATTCTCATTTTGTGAATGCTACTGGATTACCAGATAAGAACCATTTAACTACAGCGCATGATTTGGGAATATTGGCACGCGCAATTATCAAAAATTTCCCAGAAAGTTATAAAATTTATGCCCAGAAAGAGTTTACGTATAATGGCATTAAACAAACCAATCGTAATTTATTATTATGGCGTAATAGTTTAGTGGACGGTATCAAAACTGGCCATACAGATAGCGCTGGCTATTGTTTAGTTGCTTCAGGCAAAGATACTAACAATATGCGTCTAATTTCTATAGTTATGGGAACCAAGAGCGATAAGGCGCGTACGGAAGAAGCTAATAAATTATTGGGCTGGGGTTTTAGATTTTATGAAACACATCTAGTAGTGAAAGAGGGCGATGCACTACAAGAAGCTAAAGTATACATGGGTAAGCGTAAAAAAGTACGATTAGGCTTTGCAGATGGCTTATACGTAACTACTGTACATGGTGATTATAAAAAATACACCGCCACAGCGAATGTGTTAAGTACGCTTAAAGCACCTATCAAGAAGGGTGATGTAGTAGGGATGTATACTGTGCAGAACGCTAATAAAGAAGTTGTGTTAGAGAAACCTATAATTGCTTTACAAGATGTACCAAAAGGTAACATCTGGCAACGTGGGCGCGATTACGTATCATTAAATGTTAAGGCTTTGTACCAAAAGTATGGTAGCTAATACCTGCGTGCAGGAATCAGTTATCGTTAAACATTTGGGCTGCCAAGACTATGAGCCTATTTGGCAACAAATGAAATTGTTCACCCACAATAGGTATGAACATGCTCCTGATGAAATTTGGATCTTAGAACATGCGCCAGTTTTCACTCAGGGGCAAGCCGGCAAGCCGGAGCATATACTTGATGCAGGCAGTATACCAATAGTGCAATCTGATCGTGGTGGGCAAGTTACCTATCATGCTCCCGGTCAGCTTATTATATATTTTTTAACTGATTTACACAGAAAAAATCTAAATATACGTCAATTCATAGATATTTTAGAGCAAGCAGTTATAGAATTTTTGAATTTATTTGATATCAAAGCTACAACTAAGCTAGGTGCTCCTGGTGTATATATAGATGCAGCTAAAATATGTTCGGTGGGGATTAGAGTGCGGCATGGGCGTACTTATCACGGCTTAAGTTTAAATGTGGCAATGGATCTAGAGCCCTTTACACGCATAAATCCGTGTGGCTATGCTGGGATGCGCATGGCGCAAATCAAAGATTATGTGCCAGAGATTACTGTTGAAACTGCTGCGCAACAATTATTACCAATTTTAGAACGCAAACTTGGATATATATGACTGAAAACGTCAAGCAAAAAGGCAAAGATAAATTTACTCGTATGCGGGTAAAAATAGAGCCCACCACAGAACCATTGGTGAAGCCAGATTGGTTACGTGTGCGCGCGCCTAGTGATCCTAAAGTATTAGCGCTGAAAGAATTATTGCGAGAACACAAATTACATTCAGTCTGTGAAGAGGCATCCTGCCCAAATTTAACCGAGTGCTTTAGCCATGGCACTGCGACTTTTATGATTATGGGCGACAAATGCACTAGACGCTGTGCTTTTTGTGATGTGGCACATGGCCGTCCTGATCCATTAGATGCAGATGAGCCTCGTAATTTGGCCACTGCTTTGGGTAAAATGGGTTTAAAGTACATTGTCATTACTTCAGTTGATCGTGATGATCTACGTGACGGTGGTGCAGAGCATTTTGCGCAATGTATTCAAGCGGTGCGTGAACATTGTCCTACTACCAAAATTGAAATTTTAGTACCGGATTTTCGCGGGCGTATGGATATTGCATTAGATAACCTGAGCGTAAGTTTGCCCGATGTTTTCAATCATAATTTAGAAACTGTGCAGCGTCTCTACAAAGGAGTGCGTCCTGGTTCAGATTATGCTTGGTCTCTGGCATTAATACAAAAATTTAAGTCTCGTTTCCCACATATACCAACGAAGTCTGGTTTAATGTTAGGTTTAGGTGAAACAGACTCTGAAATACTGCAGGCAATCCGTGATTTACGTGCGCACGATTGTGATATGTTAACATTGGGACAATATCTGCAGCCAAGCCGGTATCATGCGCCTGTTGACAGATATATACATCCAGATCAATTTGCTGAATTAGCAGAATTTGCAAGAGGCTTAGGTTTTGTAAATGTTGCAAGTGGTCCTTTGGTGCGTTCATCGTACCATGCAGATTTGCAAGCAGCCGGAGTATAGTATAAGGCTTTATCTGTGTATTAGGCTTTATTCGCGCCGGACATCATATTACTTTCGATCTGAATGACTTCCATGGCAGTAGCTTCTTGTTGATGAATTATAAAGTCCTGGATCGCCTTTTTTGCATCATGATCGATGCTACTATTATAAAATTCTTTAAGCCCTACATACTCCAAGGCATTCTTTAATTCTATGCAGCGTGCTAGTGCTTCTGGATCGCGGTAGTGTTGGTTAATATAGTCTAATGCCAACGCACAGCATTCAATACGGCGATTTTGTAGCAATTTGTTATTGCGCATAAATTTCGCTAGATCAGCGGTTGAAAAGATATATAAAGAGTTTACATACGTAGTATATATATCTGCTGCCTGCGCATCTAAAGAATTCAGTGAATCTTCAGAAATTTTACCATCTTTATTCAATACGCTGAGCACTAAAATTAAACCTTGGACCAAAGCACGAGGATTAACAAAAATGCAATTATCTATAGGGTTGAAAGCTTGCTTAAGCGTAAATATTGGTTTTGCTTCAACAAACGATCCTATGTTGTCTAAAATAGTGTAAGGGGCAGTAGCATTACCAAGTCCGCGTATAAACGAGTCTATGATTTCTATACTGATATTCTCTGGTTTGCTTATGATAAAAATCTTGGTGCCTGCATCTGGTGTTCCGCCTATACCTAAATTGCTCATGATCAGAATATTTTTTACGAAGGCTAAAGCAATTGAATTTCCAGACCAGCCGCCGAACAATACAACGGCACGATTTGTATTGGCAGTCAAATTTTGTTTAATTTTTGTTGTGATAACTTTTGCTGCTTCGGAATTGGTAGGTAGGTTGCCATAGTATTGGCAAACTTGTTGCGTCGAGGCATATGCGTCGTAAATATTAAAAAATATTTCTTTATATGGCACTCCATCACTCAGTTCATCACAGAACTTTTGTAAATGATTAGATAGAATCTCAATAGAGGGACTGAGAAAACCATAGTGTGAGGGCAGGCCGTTAAAATAGGCTAGTGTATCTAATACTTGTCCAAACTGTCGTAAAGGAGGATTTAATACTTCATGATGTAAAAGCTTGGTTTTTTTAGGGTTGCCGATTACGTAGCTTTGCAGATATTCTAAATATTCTTTTAGCCAAGCTACCTCAGCTATATTAGTATTTTTTAAAACTCTGTTAATAAAGTCTGGCTCGCGCTGGATCATTGAGATAAGAGCAATCTCCAGCACCAATTTGTCTTCTAGCATGAGCGTAGCGCCAGCCCGAATTAATTCTATCGCTAAAGCAAAATCTTCATTCGCAATTGCCAAGGTTAAGGGCGCATAGCTGTATTTATCAGTTAAGTCCACAGTATCCTTATTAGCCGCGAGGG
>DALYEH010000042.1:10087-10486 GCA_031972715.1 Gammaproteobacteria bacterium
TTCTTGGATTTTCGTACGCCAAAAAATACTGTAGGTGAGCGGGGTAAACAGAGCCTCATTCTTAAAAGAATCTACAAATTTGGCATTTTGCAGTTGATAGTCTGCGCTGTCTGTGGTCTGACTATTAGCATTTTCGGCTAAAATTGCTAGTAGTTGCACGGTTAAATACCTGGGTAAAAAACTATCATTGTCCGGTAAAGTCTCAATTGATATTTCTATGCTTTCAGACATAATCACTAATCCAAGGTTGTATCCAACACTTAAGTTTAGACTAAATTGAATTTTTGATGCGCATGGTGTAAATACACAGTAAATTTCAGTCTAAAAGTATTGATTTTATGTCAATACATGTTACTATGGTACATAACTAAAAATACGACTGAGAGCAGTAATATGAGT
>DALYEH010000043.1:0-3887 GCA_031972715.1 Gammaproteobacteria bacterium
AGATTTCTGTGACAGCATCTACCATACATTCTTGATCCCACGGTAGCAAACCATATTTAATCCCCAATTCCCCAGCTAGAGCTACTACAGATAGAAATGACAAAACTCTTTGCTCTAAATTATTTTTACCAAGGCATTCCAACATATTATGAATTTCAGTAAACCTAGGAGTTATATCTTGTTCTTTAATTAAATGTTCAATGAACGCCGGTCCTATTGCACCATAATGAAATTGAGTTTGTTCTTTTAAAAAATTAGAAAGATCTTTACCGCCTGTAAATCCGTGCAGATTATTGAAAATACCAAATTTAAAATTGGCTTCAACGTTTAGCATTCTGATCAAGTGGCCAGCGTTAGGTGCAATTTTCGCTTCATTCATTACGTTGATTAAGCTTCTCTCACCGGTAGAAATTACTGGCGTACGCCATTTATTAACATCTCTTGCATTACCAAGCTTATTTGCTCTTTGTTTACCTTGGCCATTAAAAATTTGATATACATTAGCACCTACATCTTGAGCATTTGCCTCGTCAATTTCATCCAAAATAATCAAAGTATCATTTCTACATAGTGCTAGACCTTCTATACCATTTTTTGTACTATTCCAAGAGTTTATAAATTTATGATCTCCATATATGGATGCAGCCACTAATGCAGCAGTGGTTTTGCCTAATGAGGAGTCGCCATACCAATGAATACCGCCGGTTGATAAGATGTTTAGTTTGCCAAAAATTGGCCCAGCTAAAGCCACTGCTACCGAAATCATTAGTGGTATGTTATCTACACATTTAGCACCAATGGTATTTATCCATGATTCAACAGTTCCAGAAGAACTAAAATGTGATTCAACAATATGATCTGATTGAAATATTACATCTTTGGCGCCTATCACTTTATTATGTAAAATAAAAATATATGATGCATACCAACCAGTTTTGCTAACAGCAAGAATGGTTTTTTTAGGCACAAAGTTCATTATATAGTCTAGAAGTAGATTTTTATGCCGACGGTGATAAAGTAATCCCCTACTCAACAGCTCGCCCAGCAATTCTTCACCACTACCCTTCAAAACATGCATTGGCATAGTTAATTCATGCTGCTTTCCTTGTGGGTCAATTAAGTTGATCACTCTACCTTGATTATTGTTGTTATGATCACAGGTCGCATATTTTATAATAAGTGGCGAGCTGATTCGTATATCTACCGGCACCCCCTTTGAGAAAGTGTGATAGTAGACGCCAGGTTGATGTAACTCACCAGATATCTTATATGGTTTTAGATAACATTCAAAACCAGGCCTAGGAATGTTAATTTCAACCATATTTTCGTCACCTGTGTGTTCCATACTATCATTGTTGTCGTCATTATTGTCAGTACAAATTTCATCGAAAGCATTGCTATCACTGTGATCTTGGCTATATTGTCGATCTTGTCTATCGTTATACATATTGGATCTCCATTTCTAATGATGTATGCTTAAGTACGATGACATGGAACCAATAATTAATTACATTTAACGTACATTTTTTACTAAGAGTAAATTTTTGTCTTTGTATTGTTGCCGAAAGCTGATTTCTATAAGCATTAAACCAATCACCTGGCAACATTGAGTCTGCAACTGGAATTGATATATTTATATTCAAACCAGTTTGTAAATTTCCAAATGCAATACTGAAAATTTGGCCTTCACTACCTACAAACCAACCTCTAGAGTGAGTTGCTGGATCACTTGAAACAAAATACCTATAAAAATTACCATCTAAACCAAAATTAATAGTTTCTCTAGGCTCTATCTCGGATCTATCTAGTTCATGTAAAATTCTTGATATTAAAGCAAATTTAGTGCTACTATTCATTTTTCCTCCTTGTTTATATGCATTACCTTTTGCACAGACAATGCATACCCTTTCCTAGATCCCTTGAGAACATCATACCTCTAGGGATTGTTGCCCATTAAGCAGATTGATCATCAATCCACAATTTAAAACCACGAACATTAAAATAAATTTTTCGGCCAACGCGCTTTATAACCTTCGTCAACTTATATTTTTCCTTGTTTGCTATAAGCCAACGCAATTGGTTTTTAGAAAATTGTGGGTATTCATGTATTAATGAATTTATATCTAAATACTCTTTCAGCAGAAGTTCTTCCATTTGTACAAGCTCCAGTTAAATTAAATAGGTTTGTTCATGTTCGAATTCAGTTTAGGAACGTATGAGATATGCAAACCTGAGGTATCGCTTAAAATTAGGGTGAGGGTGGGTGAGGTTTAATAAATAGTTCTATATGTTATCGAGGGTTTATAGTATTTTTTTGGGTCAGGTGTTATTTTTTATCGCTATTCACAGCGCTGGTTATGCGCTTTGCCGCAGCAGTAAATCTTTTAGGATCAACGTCTATATTTCCAGCAATATCTGGACGTCTGAATTTTAATAACTTTGCAGCTCTTACAATTATTCCCTCCTTTTGGTTGCCTTTATTATGCACAAATAGATCTATATGGATGTCTATTATTAAGTTGACCTCGGTTGAATAATAACCCCATGCTTTATCAAATATTTTAATTAGACTTCTCACTTTATCCATGCCGATCATGTTCGCTAATGTTTTTAAGACGCTAATATCTTCCCGAGACAACCCATCAGAGGCTTGACAACTAGTGATTAAATTTTCCGTAAAGTCATTCTCTTCAAGAAAAATCCTGCTTTCAGCAACCGGGATATTAGTAGTTAGAATTATGTAATTCTGAGCTTTTTCTTCCGATCCACAAAACCATTTTATTTTATTTTCTAAAAGCTTGCGGAACATTGAATCTCTATTGGTATATTGTGGAGGGCAATTTTTATTTATTATTCTACAGTGATCTGGAGACATATTTTTGATACCGTGATATTTAACTATTGTATCGCTATCGTCATCAATAATTTCGTTTAATTTTACTAAAAATTCTTCCTCTAATTGATCTAAGGTTAAAAAATATTTGTTGCCTTCTATTAGTATTGAATCTTGTGGGTGTGTAATATCAAAACATAAATCTTTTCTTTCACCATCATAACCAATACTCGTTAAATCAAACAAACTACCTTTAGATAATGGATAAAATGCAGAAGTAAAAACAAGTGGGTTATCATCAGATGTTATGTGTACATATAGTGGAGGCGCTTGTTTGTCACTATAGGCACGCATCAGAGTTTTTATGCCAATGCTTTTATATTTCAAAATAAAATCTTGTACTGAAATTAATTTTGCCGTCATTATTACAACCTATAATTATAAAGCACGTTATACGAGAAAAGTTGCTAGTGGAATATAAATGTGTGGTACAGTTCGATTAACAAGAAAACACAGATCTACTGATCTGTGTTTCTACATGCTTGATTATACCAATCACCGTTGCACATGTGAAGCAGCAGCTTCTATTTCAACGATGAAAAAGTACTATTCACTACAGAAGCAAGTTTATTAGTTTTATGATGGATATATCGCATAGTCGTTTGTAAACTCTTATGGGCTGCTAGCTTAGCTATATGATGTATTTCAACATCATCATTTGCCAAGTTAGAACAGAAACTATGTCGTAGTGAATGAAAAACTAAATTTTCTCCTGTTTCATCTATGCCACTCATTCCAGCTTTTTCCAAAGCCGCTTTCCATTCATTCTTAAACTCATATGGCTTAAGTGAATGTGGCTTTCTAGGGCAAGCAAAAAACAAGTAATCACTATCTTTATCCTGACGAAATTTTTTTAGCTCATTTTTAATTTGATCTAGAAGAATAAATTTTCTGGCATTGCCATTTTTGCTATCGCCCAAAAATATATAATCTTCATTAGCAAAAACTTGCTTGTACGTAAGGTTTAAGATTTCGGATCTACGCGCACCAGTCG
>DALYEH010000043.1:3897-10343 GCA_031972715.1 Gammaproteobacteria bacterium
CAGTCGTAGCTGTCATGAGCACCAATACGTATAGTTTATCCCATGCACTATTTCTTGTAGACTCTAAAAGCAACTCTTCTTGCTCTATAGTTAAGAACCGTTGTCTGCCCTTTCCTTCAGGCTTGGATCTAACGCCCCTACAGGGGTTAAGTTTTAAGTGGTATTTATCTTTACCATACTCAAATACAGAAGATAAATTAGCCTTAAAACGATTTGTAGTCTGCGGAGACAGCGGATCCCCACCAGGACCAGAAACAAGTAGCTTGTTAATGCCATCACGCACTAGATCTTCAAAAAATTCGTTTACAAATATAGATCCATAATTATCACCCCACCACTTGAGGCGATTAATAATGTTTTTGTCTTTTTTCTTATAGTTAGCCATAAAATCATCTATTAAGCGCGATAAGGTTAAACTATGCGCATGTATATCGCTCCTGATTCTAATAAACGCTGGTAGATTTTTTGCAGCATCTTGCAAGTCTGAATGGAGTGTAGTATATAGTTTAGTCATATCTACTGGAAGGTGTGTTTCCGAAGAGCGCAATATTAGCTCCATCTGACTTTCAATTAAAATCTTATATTCAACCGCTTCTTTCTTAGTCGCAAAGACAGCTGATATCTTATTAAAATTTTTTCTACGAATTTGCACACGAAAGCTGCCGCTAGGCAAAAGAGATATAGTAGCCATGTTTAATCCTCATTATTAATGGCAAGTGCACACGAATTGCACACGAGCCAAGGTTAATTAATTTGAACATGAACTAACCTAAATAAGGACAATCACTCAACAAACCACGCCACACAAGGAAACCAACTGTTTAGTTAGTTTGGTGCCTGGGGCCGGAATCGAACCGGCATGGTATTGCTACCGAGGGATTTTAAGTCCCTTGCGTCTACCAATTTCGCCACCCAGGCAAAAGATATTAAAAGGAAGGCCGAGGCCGGAATCGAACCGACGTACACGGATTTGCAATCCGGTGCATGACCATTCTGCCACCCGGCCAGAGCTTTTTTAAACTCTGCTAAAAACAAAACCTCTTGCGAGGTAATTGGAGCGGGAAACGAGGCTCGAACTCGCGACCCCAACCTTGGCAAGGTTGTGCTCTACCACTGAGCTATTCCCGCGTGAGAGTGATTTTACACATTATTAATTATGAGTCAAGCCTCATGTGCATTTTGTAAAATGCTCCATGAAGCATGCAAATACTTCAGCATGGACCATAAAGTTAAAATCACTGAAATATATAGACAAATAAAGCCAATCACGGTTATAAAGTTATCTACATCAATAAAATGTGGTTGTGATAATAAAATTGCTATAGCGATCATCTGCAAGGCAGTTTTGATTTTACCCACAAAGGCTACAGCTACAGTTTTACTCATCCCGTATTGAGCCATAATTTCACGTAGAGCTGATATTACGATCTCTCTGCTGATGATAATAATGGCAGGCACTGATAACAAAGCTGAGCTATAGCTCTGTACAAGCAGAATTAACGCTACAACTACAATCAGCTTATCAGCCACTGGATCAAGGAAAGCACCAAAAGGCGATTCCTGATCTAATTTTCTAGCAAGGTATCCATCTAACCAATCAGTTAAACACGCAAATATAAAAATACCTGTTGTGATGATATACACAAATGAATACGGTAGATAATAAAAAACTATAAAGACCGGGATTAACCCTATACGTAATATAGTTAACAAATTTGGTATATTCGCCGCAAACATATTCTTATTCCGAAATCTTAGTGGTGCTTTAGTTTCCGTTAAGAGCATCATAAATCCGTTTTGCCAAAACTATGCTTATTCCTGGCACTGTGGCCAACTCTTCTACAGTAGCACATTGTACCTCCTGTAAGCCACCGAAACGACGTAATAATTCACGTCTGCGCGCCTGGCCCACCCCCGGGATGTCTTCCAAGACAGAATGCAGCTGTCTTTTCAAACGTTGTTTACGGTGTCCAGTGATAGCGAACCTATGTGCCTCATCACGCACCCTTTGTAATAAGAGTAATGCCTTAGAATCTGGCCGCAATTCTATCTCCTGCGCATCAGGAGCCAAGAACAATTTTTCTTCCCCTGGTTTACGGGCTGGTCCTTTAGCTATACCCAAAATCTTCACTTCATGCAATGCTAGCCCTTTGCAAACTTGCATGGCGCGACTTAATTGTCCTTTACCGCCGTCGATTAATAGTAAATCTGGAAAGTCAGTTTGCTGCTCTTGCAATTTTACAAAGTGACGCTGTAGAGCTTCCTCTAACGCTGCATAATCATCACCCGCTTTCGCGGTTTTAATTTTAAAGCGGCGGTATGCGGCCTTTAATGGCCCAGATTGATCGAATACTACGCAGGATGCAATTGTAGCCTCACCTTGAGTATGACTGACGTCAAAGCACTCAATGCGTTTTAAACTGCCATTCAAACCCAACACCTGCCCTAATTCCAATAACTGTTGTTCAATTTCTGCATCAGCCTTTAGACGCGACTTTAATGATTCAGCAGCGCTAGCTTGCGCCATATAGATCCATTTTGCCCGATCACCACGCACGCCATGTGAGATTTTAATATTCTTAAAAATCTGTTTATGTAAGACACTTGCGATTGCATCGGCGTCGGGTATAGCTACCGGTACCAAAATTTCTGTAGGGAATAAATTTCCTTTAGGTAATTGAGAATAATACTGTAACAAGAAGCTTTGCAGGATCACTGCGTCGTCCACCTGTAAATATAATTCATTTACAGGAAAATATTGCCGTGAACCTAGCATCCTGCCATCGCGTATATTTAATATGTGCACACAGGCGTGTCTGCCAATATGTGCAACGCCTAGAATATCAATGTTTTGGGTGGTATTGGGATCAATAATAACTTGCTGCTGCTGTATAGCTCGCATAGCAATAATTTGATCGCGTATACGTGCGGCTTGTTCATAATTCTGTTTACTCGAAGCTTGGTCCATTTTGTCAGCAAGCTTTTGTAACACTTCATGCGTTTTACCTAACAAAAACAATTGTGCATTATGCACATCCTGCGCATATGCCTTTTGCTCAATTAAACCTACACAGGGCGCAGAAAAGCGCTTAATCTGATATTGCAAACAGGGACGCGTACGCGAATTAAAATACGCTTTATCGCATTGTCTAATTTGAAACGTGCGTTGCAATAAATCTATACTTTCACGTACTGCGCGTGTACTAGGATATGGACCATAAAATTCACCATCTCCTTGCGTGCTGCCACGATAGAAGGTTAAACAGGGATATGTTTCTTGTGTAGAAATATGAATATACGGATAAGATTTATCATCTTTAAATAAAATATTGTAGCGCGGCTTTAATTCGTTTATTAATTGATTTTCTAGGAGTAACGCTTCAGCTTCTGTGCGCGTAATAGTGATCTGTATATCTGCGATCTGATTTACCAAATGCGTAGTTTTGGTATCTTTAGCACCAGAGAAATAACTGCTAACACGCTTTTTTAAATTTTTTGCTTTGCCAACGTATATTACCCTGCCTGCTGCATCAAGCATTGAATATACGCCGGGCTTAGTGGGTAAATTAGCAAGGAAGACACTAAAATCTACTAAGATGTCTCTACTTCCTCTTTCTCAACATCTAGTTTTTCAGGGTCAAGAATACCATGTCTAATCGCTAGATGTGTTAATTCAACATCGCTCGCAACATTCAGTTTGTCGAATAATCTATATCTATAACTATTCACTGTTTTAGGACTTAAACAAAGCTTGTCAGAAATGTCTTGCACTTTCTGTCCGGCAGTGATCATCATCATGACCTGTAATTCACGCTCGGATAATAAATCTAATGGAGAGTTTTCAGCATCTATAACTTTTCTAAGAGCTAGCTGCTGAGCGATTTCCGGACCTATATAGCGCTTGCCAGCATACACAGTACGAATAGCAATCACCATTTCGTCTATGCTGGAACCTTTAGTCAGATACCCTACAGCGCCTGCCTGCAAGAATTTAGATGGGAATGGCTCTTCGCCGTATACAGTTAAGGCAATCACTTTTATTTCGGGGTTATTACGCAACATCTTGCGAGTTGCTTCAAGACCACCAATGCCTGGCATCTTGACGTCCATCAGCACTACATGTGGGCGCTTTTCTTTAGCAATCTTGACGGCTTCTTCACCGTTTCTTGCCTCGCCTATAACATTAATACCTTTAATGTCCGATAGTAAGCGTCCTACGCCTGCGCATACTATATCGTGGTCATCTACTATTAGGACGTTGATCAATGCCTTCTCCTCACCAAACGCCAACAGGTGTATACGCTAAGCAAAGCATAAAATAACACAAATGACAACTTCTGTTATTTGAATGCATTCGTATTTGGAGCCACTTTATAGAAATTGTACAGATCGGTCAAGCTTGTATTCCAACCACCAATCAAGCTTGCTAGCTGTAATATTACATTTGTATGTACATCCATAACTGTTCACCACCAAGGCAATGCGTATGAATTTATACTGGTGAAACATACACCTTAGACTCAAGAAACTCTAGCCTAACAAATCAGTATAACAAAAGGTAATCGCTTAGTTTTGAGCACAGACCACTATATAGGCATCCACCATGGGTTTGAAAGATCTTGCGCAGTTTATATTAAAAAATTGTAATGACAGTACTAATAGTGACTTTAACCAGATCAAGCAAGCTGTACGCCAGATGTTAAATACAATCACTACAAACGGCGAGAAAGCACCAGATATTAAAACATTTATTCGATTAATCAGAATATTTAATAACCTTGAATATGCGCAAGACAGAGAACAAATGAGTATCTTTCTAAACTCAATCGCTAAGAATTGGAAAATAAATGCCTTCGACATGCAAACAATACGGAATTTAGACGCGCAACAAGCAATCACTCTATTTACGTTTATACTCAAGCATGCTCCTCATTATGCCATTGATGATCATGCTGCAGTTACTGCATTTAATTGCCTATATGACAAATTTGGGATTGCACCAGAAATGCACAGTTTGTATAAGAAGATACTTAATTTTGCAATTAAAAATGATCTGCGGCCAAGCTATTTCGAAGCGCTGTCTATGCAGAAAGTCCTCAAAGTCCTTACATGGGGTAAAGAAGATTCTACGCTCTTACACAAATGCGTTGCAGCTTGTGATCTAAGATGGATAAAGTATCTTACGGACAACTGCTCAGAACTGATTTCTGCCAGCGACAACACAGGTAGGAGTGTACTGTTCAATTGGATCGATCTTGCTAAGGAGCCTATAAACGAAGACACTAAAAAGCAAATTGAACGTGTTTTTAAGCTTTTAAAAAGAAGTGGTGTAGATATTAACGCGCCAGATGCAAAAGGAATAACGCCTTTAATGTATGCTCTTTCTGTAAATCATGGTTTCGCAGCAACACTTTTATTCGGAAATTACGCGAATCTTATTGCATATGATAATAATGGAATGAGTACAAAACACTATGCTACATGATGTAATTACGAATACTTACAGCCAAATATCTTGAGAGCAATTAGAGAAATAGAAAACACAAATAATGAAAGGCCATTGAACCTAGTTAAAAATTCTTGGGGGAGTACTGCAACAGATCTAGGATCTGAAGATCAAGTTGTGCTTGCTTACATAGAGAATTTGCGGCTAGCTAAAGGCTCAGAAGCGGCTCGTAGACTGCAAGGCACTACACCGTTTAAAATATCACGTGTAGAATTAAATAAGCATTTTCAAGGAAAACCTAATATACAACATTCATATCTAATCTTGCCTAATCACAATAAAGAACAGACAAAAGTAGCTGCAATACTGAGGGGTTCATTAGAGAACGAGGGTATTATTGGCACCGGTGCATATGGAAAAATACTAAAGACTACACTTCAATTAGATGGAAAAAGATATTGTATTAAAGTAGCACCACATAACGCTTCATCTCAAAAAGAATTCAATATTATGAAAATGGTATTACAAAAATTACAGCCTGAAAGTTATATCGGATATTTTTCACGATCAGAAGCAGAGCGCCATACACTACATACTGGCAAAGCGAACTATAGTTGGCTCTCTAATATTGCAGCGCCTAAAATTCATGATAAAGCATACATCATCCAGCCATTTATTACAGCACCTTCCTTACATGATTTTCTTAAAAACACACCCGGAATCAAAGACAATTACGATTACATGTGCTCCATAGCAACCAGCTTACAACAAGCTTTATCCGATTTACACGCTATTAATATTACACATAATGATTTGCATGATGAAAATATTGTTGTGGAGTTTGATGTAGAAAAACAAGCCTTCAAGTGTCAGATTATTGACTTTGGTCTTGCCACTGATATTTTTCCTGATAACAAAAAGCTCTTCCAGAAGGATCTCAGAGCCCTATACCCGTGATCAATGAAAGTGCTTGCATTTTATGACCTACAGGATCAAAATG
>DALYEH010000044.1:0-2868 GCA_031972715.1 Gammaproteobacteria bacterium
ACTTAAAAAAATTTGCAGAGAGAGTTGGTGGTGGCTGGTTCTTTGCGCCGCGGGGCTACGATGGCGGTAAAAATGGTTTTGACGTTATGCTATATCCAGAATTTAAAACAAAATATCCAGATTATTATTATATGTTGCATGATTGCACACAAAGCAAAAAACCTTATGCAACATTGGGGATCATAAAATTTCGTTTAAGGCAAAAACCCTGTTTCGATTATAATAATTGCCAAACTAAAGGGCATACTGGCTACCGTACATGCTACGCTTCGCAACGTCCTAAAGGTGTAAATTGTAATTGGGTCATGCAATATTATCCAGTTTTGACACAAAGCAACCTTTCTAAAATGGCGTGTGTGCAACTAGATTATCCTGGAGAAGGCTCAAAAAGAGATATGACTTTTTGGTGTTATGGGCGTTACAAAAAAACTGCCAACCGCCTAGAATCTACAGATCAACCCTACCTAAGTGGTGAACCATGCAGCAAATGCCCAGAGGATATGCCCATATGCGTACAAGGGTTGTGTAGCCCTACTGCATAACAAAAAGGTTTTTAGTTGCAGGCCATATAGCTCATAGAGATCATTCGCGTTTTATGTGCATCTAAAATTTAATGCCAATACCTTTACGCAATAACCATAAACAAAATACATACAAAATAACTGTGCCTACACTAAGCATACCCAAAGCATAATGAATATTAACCTCCGATATACCCAAAATAGCATAGCGAAAACCACCTATCATATAAAACAAAGGATTGATATATGTGATGGCGCGCCAAAAAGCAGGCAACAAATCTACTGAATAAAATACTCCACCAAAAAAGCTTAAAGGCACCAATATAAATACCGGTACAATACTTAAATCATCAAACTTTCGAGCAAAAACACCATTTACGAAACCAATCAATGATAAAAATAACGCAGTTATAACACCCATAGCAATCGTCAGTGGCCAACTGTAAACATGAATGTGGGTAAAAAATAATGACATGCACCCAACCAACATCCCAATACTCAAAGCACGTATGACACCACCGGCTACAAAGCCGCACAAGATTACATAATTGGGCGTGGGAGTGACTAACATCTCTTCAATACTGCGAAAAAATTTACTAGTAAAAAAAGATGAAACCACGTTGACGTAAGAGTTATCAATGATCGCCATCATTACTAAACCGGGCATTATATATTGTATATAAGTAACACCGCCCATTTCACCAATTTTTTGCCCCATAACTGTGCCAAAAATTACATAATAAAGCGCGGTGGTTATCACTGGTGGTAATATAGTTTGCGGCCAAATACGCAAGATACGGACAATTTCATGCTTACAAAGCGTTTTAAAGGCGACCCACGATCCAAATTTATACATTGTTCCCAACCTTGCTTAAAAACAATTCTTCTAATCTATTGCTTTTATTACGCATACTGTGTGCAAAAATGCCATGTTGTGATAACACAGCAAAAATCGCGTTTAAATGTAAATTTTGCGTAAACGAAATCTCTAAGGTTAAACTATCAAGCAAATCAAAGTGCACATGCTCTATCTGTGGCAGCTGTTCAGCACTAATAGGCGCCTGCAAATCTAAAACTACTCGCTCCACTGGCAGCTGCTTAAGTAAATCTTTCATATGTGTTTGCTCTAACACTACACCTTTATGCATGATAGCAATACCTCTACACAAAGACTCTGCCTCTTCTAAATAATGCGTGGTTAAAATAATTGTAGTGCCTGCACGATTCAAATCGCGCAAAAATTCCCAAGTCGCTCTTCGTAATTCAATATCTACACCAGCAGTCGGTTCATCTAAAATTAACATCCTGGGTTCATGCACCAAAGCCCGTGCAATCATCAAGCGCCGTTTCATACCACCCGATAAAGAACGTGCTGTCTCGTTACGTTTGTGCCACAAACCCAATTGCTGTAAATACTTTTCTGCCCTTGTTAAGGCAATTTTACGTGGAATAGAATAATATCCAGCTTGATTTACTACAATGTCTAAGACCTTCTCAAATGGGTAAAAGTTAAATTCTTGCGGCACCACACCCATGCAAGATTTAGCAGCGGCGGGATTTTGATTAATATCATGTTTAAAAACTTTGACTGTGCCAGAAGTTTTATTTATTAAAGCAGTCACAATTCCAATTAAAGTTGACTTACCAGCACCGTTTTGCCCCAATAAAGCAAAAAAATCTCCCTCTTTTACAGTAAGATCCACTTCGCGTAGCGCTTCGGTTCCATTGGAAAATGTTTTACGTAGTTTTTCTATAGTTAATGCATTCATGCCAGCACCTCTGCTTCTTATGATACACTATGCTTTTAAATAATGTATACATCTAACAACCACATGATTAAGAGCCTCATAAGATTAGGCATTTTGCTAGCTTGTAGCTGTATGGCACAGGCCCAAAACACTCCTAGCATCAAAATTGCCTTAGCTGCACCTTTTACTGGTGCTTACAGCGCTTATGGCACCTTACTGTTATCAGGTGCTATGCAAGCGATTACAGATTTGAACGCACATGGTGGAGTTAAAGGTATCCCTTTAGAAATCGTACCTTTAGATGATGAATGTGATGCTGATGTCGCTGTTAAATTAGCTGCGAGTTTAGGCAAAGAAAAACAGTATCAAGCCGTGATTGGCCATGTATGTTCAGCTGCAACCCTGGCAGCCAGCAACATTTACGCACGGGCGAATATATTAATGCTTACCCCTACATCTACTAATGACAAAATAACTGAACGCAAAATCAACACCGTCTTTAGAATGACTGGCACAGATCACCAGCAAAGCATAGCCGCCGCAAGTTTTATTGCAAATACCTTAAAGAGCCAACGTGTTGCTGTGTTACATGATCAAGA
>DALYEH010000044.1:2878-9368 GCA_031972715.1 Gammaproteobacteria bacterium
CGGTGTTATATCAAGGTATAGCACGCGGCACGAAAAATTTCACCCCTATCATAAAAAAGTTGCATGCCCTGCAAGCTGATGCAGTGTACTTTGCAGGTTTATATCCAGAAGTCGCAGCCTTAACCAAAACATTAAACGTCTTACAGTTACAAATACCTGTGATCACTGCAGATGGGATCGCTCTGAATAAGTTTATCTCACAAATAGGGAGCGCCCAGATTGCAAGTTCTGTGCTTATGACTTTTGCTGACAATCCTGGCAATATGCTCTCCAGTCAAACCATCATCAATCGCATGCAAGCCAACCATATGGAAACTTCCGGTTATGCCCTATACGCATATGCTGCCGTACAAGTCCTGGCACAGGCCATCGATGCCACCAATACTACCGACGGCCTCACCTTAGCAAATTGGCTGCATCAAAATGAAGTAGATACGGTCTTAGGTAAAAAATCTTGGGACACGAATGGTAATGTCAACAACGCCAAATACAAAGTCTATTCACTCATGGCTGAAAACAAGCTAAAAGAGCTGCCTTAAACAATAGAATTAACTTAGTAGCTTGCTTTAGTAGAGTACCAATATATACTTCAAAAGTATCAACAGCGCATATGAAAGATATGATTGACCGTTTATCAAATACAACTAAGGCAATAATTGTTTGCAGCATGGCAGCGCTGTTTTATTGTTACGAATATTATTTGCGCGTTACCCCTAGTGTATTAAGTGTAGAATTGATGCACACCTTCTCTATCTCTAACGCACGTTTAGGTTTACTCTCAGCCTTTTTTTATTACGCTTATATGCCTGCTCAAATCCCTGTGGGATTATTATTAGATAAGTATGGTCCCAGAATTGTTTTATCTTGTGCGTGTGCGATCTGTGTGATTGGCACCTATATTTTTGCTGCCACTAACTTTGTATGGGTAGCACAAATAGGACGGTTTTTACTAGGTTGCGGCTCAGCGTTTGCTTTTGTTGGCTTTTTGAAATTGGCTACTAATTGGTTACCACATAAATATTATGCTCTAATGGTTGGGCTATGTACTTTATTGGGTATGTTCGGTGCTATGGGCGGTGAAGTGCTGTTAGCTTGGCTCAATGAACACATGACGTGGCAATGTGCATTGGAATTATCAGGCGCCTGCGGAACTATTTTGGCCATTTTGATGTGGTTACTAATACGTGATCACCCTACTACACGCGGTAAGCATAAAAAACAGAAGCATACAGTGTCGGATCTAAAGTTAATGCATGGCTTACTCGTGGATCTGAAAAATAGACAAATATGGCTTGTGGGGATTATAGGTTGTTTAACTTTTTTACCTCTGTCCAGTTTTGCAGAATTGTGGGCAGTCCCATATTTATTAAAAGCAGGATATGACAAGTCGCATGCTGCAACAGCCTCTGCCATGGTCTTTTTAGGGTTTGGTGTAGGTAGTCCGTTGTGGGGTTCTGCATCCAACTGGTTCAAATCTAGACGTATACCCCTAATATTAGGAGCCGCATCTAGCGCTGGTATTGCATTCCTAATCATTTTTTTGCCCACAATGCCGCATATGTACATGTACGCATGCTTGTTCTGTTTGGGCCTGTTATCTAGCGTAGAAGTACTAGTCTTTGCTGTCGGTAACGATATTACCATCCGCGATAGCAGCGCTACCACCACTGGGATTATCAATATGCTGGTGATGCTTGGTGGCATAGTCATGCAACCAGTGATAGGACAAGCCTTAGACTTATTGCATCAAGATACTCTCAAACACTATCAGGTTGCTTTGTTAATTCTGCCAGTTAGCCTGTTACTAGCAGCGATACTTAGCATACTCTTACGTGAATCATTTACTACTAAATAGACCTATCACATTCGTCAAAATTTTTAATCCCAAAAAGCACATATCAAAACTGGACTTCTAGCAATTCAGGTTCTAATATTTATGTAAGCAACTTAACTTGGCAAGAACTATGCAAGACTCAAGCTCAAAGAATTGGTTAGATCAACTGGAAGTCACTGATTCCATCAAAGGTATTATGGACTTTGTGGATGAACTATCTCGCAATTATGATCGTCGTGTGGCAGCCTTACATATTGATTATCAAAAAGATGTAGAAGATATTCTTGCATGCTATAAACAAGAAAAACAAGAATTTGCCACACAAGTAGCTGAGCAACAAGCATTGATTGCCGATCTAAAAAAACAGATTGACGTATTAGAAAGCAGTTACAAAACTATGAGCATCGAGTATAAACTGACTAAAGATTCCTTAGAAACTGCTCGCAATGAGCTAAGCATTTTAAGCAAAACTTTACAAAAAGAAGATCAATTGATCAATTTAGCGCACGAACGTATCCGCGTAGTCAATGAACAACTTAAAGAAGATCTATCAATACGTGGCGTAGAGGCCGCAGAAAGCACGCAATACGCGCCTCTTACTGCACATACAGAAATGATCACTGATCCAGTGCCAAGGCCTAAAATACGCTTCAAACGCACCAGAGAGTTTTTTGTACAAGTGATTGCAGATCGCCTCACCAGACCTATAATTCTACGTCCGAAGAAACAAGAACCAGTAATTTTGCCTGATGAGCAAGTCAAAGATAGCGACGAGTATTCGTTCTAGCCTACAGTTTCGGTAACCTCTACCGTCTCTATATCCAAACGACCCAATAAATTATGCGCTACAATCAACCTATCTTCCGCACGCTGAGTAAGCTTATTACGCAATGCCGCATACTCTGGACCATCCAAAGTTTCAGGGTACCATTCAAAATGCGGCCCACTTAATATCGCTGTGCCTTTGCCAACTTTGCATTCCACTATAGCAGCAGGTGCATCCGGACGAGTAGGCAACTCTTCACCATACCGCGCCAACACAACAACGTTAGGATATTGATCCGCATTTACAAAATGACCACCACCATTATAGAACAGCGTCACATCCTGGCGTGCATACCTAGGTTTTTCTACATTCCAATATATAGTCGCAGCGCGCATACCAGAGACATTCTTGACAGCACGATAATCAAAGCCGGCATATGTAGGCCCTTCTACTAAGCCTGGAAAAAACTTTAACTCTCGCTCACCTGTTACTTCCAGTACAGTATCGCCCTTGGCAAACTCTATACGATCTGCAGAATAATAAGCCCCCGCACAAATACCTAAGAATTTACCACCATTCTTAACATATGCACGTATATTTGCATTACCTTTACCTGCCAATTTTTCTAAATACGGCCTATCTGCCCCACCAGGGATAACTAATAAGGCTGTGTTTTGCATCCAAGCAGGATCAATTATATCTTCTGGTTGCACTGTTTTAATTGTGTATTTGTCTGCTGGTACTAAGGCTTCTAATGTGGCCAGAGTGTTACGAATAGATGCAGGCCCAGCACCAGGCCCTACATATACTAATATATCTTGTTGTGCATACACTGCTACACTTGCCATACATAAACCTAAAAATCTAAAAATCATGTGCATTAAATGGTGCCTTGTTCTAAGGGTTTGCTAGTATCCCATTGTTTACAGCTGGGACAATACCATTGTAATTTACTAGCCATAAAACCACAATTGCTACAGCGAAATTTAGTGTTAGTTTTAATTGGCTCAAAAAATGGTGTATTATCCCGGGATTTTTGATAGCAACTCACAATATCTGGCAAAACTAAATGTAATAACTCTATATTTTGCGTTACTACTAATTTGTATATTTTTACCGCTCTCTCGCAATTACCTAATACTTGTTCGATTTTGGCTCGCAATATTAATGCTCTGGGACAGGTATGAGAGGTACGTAATGCATTTTTTAAATGTTGTTTTGCTTGGGCATAATCTAGTTGCTTGAAAGACAGATCTGCTAATTCACAGTAAAAATGAGCAATCATTGAACTTAATGAAGAGGCTTGTATCTTTTGTAAACGCTTGGCAATCTTAATTGCTTCTACCCATTCCTTTTCTTGCTGATAGAGTTCTAATAAATGCTGTAAACTTGCTGCTTGTTGCTCTGTGTGTTCGCTTAATTCTTTCAAAATTACTTCAGCACGATCTAATACACCGGCTGCTAAGTAATCACGTGCCAGTTCTAAATAAGCTAATGATTTATGGGGTTCTGTCAATGCTGGTCTTTGTAATAGACCTTGATGCAAACGTATAGCTCGCTCTAATTCTCCACGCCTACGAAAAATACAGCCTAATGTGAGGTGCGTCTCTATTGTATCATCATCTACAGCTGGCATCTGCACTAAGGCATCAACAGTCTTATCACTCTGTGCCCTCAAAGAATAATCAAAGCCAGCATAATATTTTGGCGATCTTAATTTTTTAGAGCTCTTGCGTCCGCTTAGCCAGCCTGAAAAGGCAGCTACTGGGAGCAGTAGAAATAACAATACATCCATGATGCTACCTGCGGGGTCCAGTTTGCAGTAATTATAAACAGTATTTACTGCAAATACAAAAAAAATCGCCGCAAAGATTGCGGCGACTATACGGTCTATTTAGCACAACTGACATTACTGGTCACGGTGTTCCATTTTCTCTTTCAACAGATCACCTAATGTAGCGCCGCTAATTTCTTCGCCATTACGATTAAATTCGCGTAAAGATTCTTGTTCGTCTTCAATATCTTTAGCACGGATCGATAGGGTAATTACGCGATTTTTACGATCTACGTTGATAATCTTTGATTCAACTTGTTCGTTCAATTTTAACACTGTAGTTGCATCATCAACACGATCTTTACCAAGTTCAGATGCTTTCAACACACCTTCCACACCTTCAGCTAAGGTAATTATCGCACCTTTAGCATCTACTGCAGAAACAGTACCGTTTACTATTACACCTTTACCATGTTCAGCTACATACATTGAAAATGGATCTTGTTCTAGTTGCTTAATGCCTAGAGAAATACGTTCACGTTCAGCATCAATTGCTAGCACCACAGCTTCAATTTCTTGGCCTTTCTTGTACTGACGCACAACTACTTCGCCGGTGTCATTCCAAGATAAATCAGATAAGTGAATCAACCCATCTATGCCGCCTGGTAATCCAATGAATATACCGAAATCGGTGATTGACTTGATTTTACCAGAAACTTTATCGCCTTTCTTACATGTGGTAGCAAAAGCATCCCATGGATTATCCTGACACTGCTTCAAGCCTAGAGAAATACGACGACGCTCTTCATCGATATCTAGAACCATCACATCTACTTCCATACCAAGCTGCACAACCTTGCTTGGGTGAATGTTTTTGTTGGTCCAATCCATTTCAGAAACGTGGACTAAGCCCTCTACACCTTCTTCTATTTCAACGAAACAACCATAATCAGTGATATTGGTTACTTTACCGCTTAATCTAGTACCTTCGGCATAACGCTGAGTAATATCTACCCATGGATCTGATCCTAACTGCTTCAGACCTAAAGATACACGTGATTTATCACGATCAAACTTCAACACCTTCACTGTTAACTCTTGTCCAACAGATACTATTTCGCTTGGGTGCTTAACACGACGCCATGCCATATCGGTTATATGTAACAAGCCATCGATACCACCTAAATCTACGAAAGCACCGTAATCGGTTAAGTTCTTCACTATACCTTTCACTTCTTGGCCTTCTTGTAGGTTGCCCAATAATGCTTCGCGCTCTGCGCTATTTTCAGACTCAACAACTGAACGACGTGATACAACCACGTTGTTACGTTTTTGATCTAATTTAATAACTTTGAATTCTAGCTCTCTGCCTTCTAAACCGGATGGATCACGTACCGGACGCACATCTACCAAGGAACCTGGTAAGAACGCACGAATAGAATCTAGCTCTACTGTAAAGCCGCCTTTAACTTTGCCGCTAATAATCCCCATTACAGGCTGATTATTTTCAAAGGCACGGCTCAAGCTGATCCAAGCTTTGGCACGTTTAGCTTTTTCACGCGATAAGCGTGTTTCGCCCCAGCCATTCTCAACGGCGTCTAGAGCAACTTCGATGTCATCACCGACTTGTACTTCTAAACTACCATTTAAATCTTGAAATTGTTGAATTGGCACTTGGCCTTCAGATTTTAAGCCAACGTTAATAGTTACAAAATCATTGCCTATTCCGATGACTTTCCCAGTTACTATCGCACCAGGATACATTTTTGCTTTGGATAAACTACTCTCAAAGAGGTCTGCAAAAGTTTCTACCATATCATTTCTCACTTTTCTCTGCCTACGCTACTGAGCTGCGTTAGTATGCTAGCGGCAGGCCAAACGTCTAATTATTTCAACCAGACAACCTTAGTTTGATAAGCACTTGCCTAGCAAAGACTTAATTTCTATCAACACCTCCGCAATACTCATCTGGGAGGAATCAATAATAATCGCATCATCCGCAGGCTCAAGCGGTGCAACCGCACGCGTCTTATCCCTTACATCGCGCTGAATTATATCAGTCACGAGGTCCTGTAGGGTAACATTATACCCGCCTTCCTTCAACTGTAAAAAGCGC
>DALYEH010000044.1:9378-9906 GCA_031972715.1 Gammaproteobacteria bacterium
TTTGCCTAGCGAATAACGCTGTTCTTACCTGAGGGATCGCCGCTATTCGCGACGCTACATCGCTACAAGCCTCACTACGAATTTCTTTAGTCACATCTTGCCCGGCCAATAAAACCCTACTATCGACAAATTGCGCAGGTAAAATGGTTGCTAGATGAGTAATCCTATGAATTGCATCCGGAGCACAATTATCTTGCAGTACATATAGTGCTAGAACTCTATACAAGGCACCACTATCCAGCATGTGCCAACCTAAATCTTTGGCCAATAGCCGGCTTATAGTACCCTTGCCTGAACCACTTGGCCCATCAATTGTTATTACCGGGCTTAAATCCGACATACACTCTCTCCAAGTTTTAAACCAGCCTGCTTTGCTACTTCCAAAAAGTCTGGGAACGATGTTGCAATATTGGCTGTATCTTGGACTATTATTTCTTGTTCCGCAACCAGACCCGCCAATGCGAAGGTCATAGCAATTCTATGATCTCCCCCGGAATTGACCACGCCCCCAGAGAGTACCCCGCCTGT
>DALYEH010000045.1:0-1653 GCA_031972715.1 Gammaproteobacteria bacterium
AGATAGTGGTAAAACGCATCAGATCTTCTTGGATGCGCTGATCAGAACCTTCTAATTCGCTGCGCTTAGAGTTCACTAACCAGGCAGCAAGGGCTGAGTTTGTCATCCACATGCGCCAGCGTAAGGCATATTTTTGTCCACAGTATTTAGTAAAACTATAAGTGAGCACATAAAACATAACTATACTAATAAAAACAGCACATTCATGGTAGAAGTCGCTAGCGCTTTTTATCTCTATAGCATGATAAAAACGTCGGTTCCATTGTATAAACAGATATGCATACGCAGTAGAGGCTTGTGATAAAACCAGTAGCCAAAGACCAGCCCAACGAGCATAGCGTTTTTCGCTGCCATAAAAGTAAGGTATTACAAGTTTTATGAAATCTTTCATGTCGTAAGATTAGTCTGTTGTTAAGATTTCTGACTTTATAACATGTGGGATTTCAAGAGTCAAGATAAAGAGGGATCCCTGGCAACGCCAGGGATATGTTCTATTCATCTACCTTTGTTTCTGTAGGGGCAGGTTGTTCAGTACTAACCCGGTTAGCAGAGCTGCCTTGCCCTTTGCGATAGTGATTCCTGCGGCGGTTTTGTTTGCGTCGGCGCTGCTGACGCTGCTCAGGAGTCGGAGACGTGATTGGTGTAACTTGTGCTTCATTAGTCCCAACATCGATACTAGGCACTACGATAGGGGCAAATGCTGTATTAGGTGTATGTGCCTCTTGTTGATGCTGCTGAGTGTCAATTTTTGGCTGCTGATCCAAGACTGGCACTGCATGAGCTACATGTTTATGAGGCTGCTGTTCATGTCTAGCATGTTCACTATGAGTATGCGTGTGCGTGTTCGTATGGGCTAGTTGTTGACCACCATGTTGTCTTTGCTGAGTATTGCGTGGTGGTCTATTTCTATTTTGTGAACGGTTGCGATTTCTTGGCGCACCGTTATTAGTATTGTGCCCTTTATAGCGATTAGGTTGAGTATGTGTCGCAGCTTTTTGTGGCTCTGCAGGTTGTGCATCATTGGCACCTAAAATAGTGCTGATAAGGCGCTTAAATATGCCTTGTCTTTGCGGCGCCATGCTTGTGTTGATATTCGATACTACTGCAGCAGGCGGGCGTGGTGCATTACTTGGATTGTTATACACATTTTTTGGTAACTCTGGCTTAGAAGCTAAAGTATAGCTAGCAGGAGTTTCTACCGATGTACTTTCTTCTTTTTTATTCCTAGTGATTGAAAAATTTGGTGTTTCCAAATGTTGGCTAGGTAATAGAATTACGCGAATATGATGTTTACGCTCAATATCCAATATTGCTTGACGTTTTTCATTAATCAAATAGGATGCAACTTCATTCGGTACCTCAACAATCACTTGGGCTGTACCTTCTTTGATAGCTTCTTCTTCGATTAAACGGATCATGTTAATTGCTAAAACATCTACACCACGAATGGTACCTTGGCCTAGGCAACGTGGACAAACAATATCCCGTGCTGAGGCTAGTGAAGGGCGTAGGCGTTGTCTAGACATTTCTAATAAGCCGAAGCGTGAAATCTTACCGATTTGCACACGTGCTCTATCTACGGCTAGAGCCTCTTTTAACTTTTGCTCTACAGCACGTTGATTGCGAATGATAGTCATATCAATAAAATCGATT
>DALYEH010000045.1:1663-6390 GCA_031972715.1 Gammaproteobacteria bacterium
AAACCGCCAATATCACGCAAGCGTAATTGTCGTGCTATTGCCTCAGCTGCTTCTAAATTAGTTTGGAACGCGGTTTCTTCTATATCGCCACCTTTAGTAGCTTTAGCTGAGTTGATATCTATAGAGATCAATGCTTCTGTATGATCTATGACAACCGAACCACCTGAAGGCAGGCGCACTTCGCGTTGCATTGCGTTTTCAATTTGGCTTTCAATTTGAAAGCGGCTAAATAGGGGAATGCTGTCATTGTAAAGTTTGACGCGCGTAATATAATCCGGGCGCATCATGCGTACATAAGTACTAACATCATCGAAAACTTTTGGAGAATCTACCAATATTTCATTAATTTCAGGGCGTAGGTGATCGCGTATTGCTCGTACCACAACATTGCTTTCTTGGTAAATCAAAAATGGCGCAGGGCTTTCAGTGGCAGCACTTTCAATTGCATGCCATTGTTGTACCAAAAAGTCTAAATCCCATTGTAGATCTTTGATGTCGCGTCCAACACCAGCCGTGCGCACAATCACACCCATACCTTCAGGTATAGTGAGTTGTTGTAAAATCTCACGCAATTCCGCGCGTTCTTCATTCTCGATGCGGCGTGAGATCCCTCCAGCGGAAGGGTTGAGAGGCATCAATACTAAATAACAACCCGCTAGGCTGATAAAGGAAGTCAAGGCCGCGCCTTTATTACCGCGGGCTTCTTTTTCCACCTGAATGATTAATTCTTGACCCTCAACGAACCTGTCACGTAATGAGGTACGCCTAGCGCGTGGAGCTTTTTCTTGGCTAGTAGCTTCTGAGCTTTCTGAAGGAGGTGTGGTCTCTTCTGTGGCTTCTTCATAATCAGGTTCTGCGCCAGATTTATGATAAATTTTAGAGATTTCTCTAAATGGCAAGAAACCATGGCGCTCGCCACCATAATCCACAAATACTGCTTCAAGGCTAGGTTCTATCCTGGTAATCTTACCTTTATAGATGTTAGCCTTTTGTTGTTCTTTACCTAGTATTTCCGTATCTAAATTGTCTAATACAGATCCATTCACTATTGCAACGCGTACCTCTTCTGCTTGGGTCGCGTTTATTAACATTCTGTTTGTCATAACCTACCATACATAAATCGTTCATCATTAACCCACCCTCTACTCTTATATTTTGCTTGGAGGGGAAGATCTAAAAAACCTGTGAGTTTACTTGGGGAATACCCCTTCGGCACTTATCTGCCTCGGTCTATAGCAATCAATTGATTTACAAATCTAAATTACTTTGTTGTTCTAAACCTATGCAAAAATACTAGCAAAAAAAATTAGATTAGGCTAGTTATATTTAAGGTGATAATATAGATTAGTTACAATGAAATGCATTCATTTAAATAACTAAGGAAGGATTGTGATCGAAAGACGCATAAGTATTAGTGCGCCAGTACTGTCTTGTTTAATCTGTGTAACTTTTCTATCCATTTACAACTTAAGCTTTTGGAAGCAAGCAAACTACGTCGCTGCTTGGCCATTTTTGCTTGCCGTGGGCATACTCTTAAGTGCGTTAATTTTTGCTGTGCTGTCTGTGGTAAGTTTTAAAACTTGCTATAAGACTTTTTTGATTTTTGCCTTTTTCTTGGCGGCGATAAGTGCTTATGCCATGGACAATTTTGGTTATGTAGTCTCAACTGAAGCTTTTAGAAATGTGATTGAAACCGACGCCAACGAGGCATGGGATTTGCTAAATTGGCTGCTGTTGCGTGATTTACTACTGTTTTTTGTTGTGCCAAGCATTTGCATATTATATGTGCGCGTTGAATATCCTAAGCTTAGAATACGGCTGCTGCATGTATTTCTCAGTCTAGTATTATGTCTGATAAACGTTGGTCTATTTGGTAAGCACTATGCGGCAATACTGCGTAATAATAAACAGTTGCGATATTATGTAAATCCTATACGCCCAATCTATTCTATGGTGAAATACTCCATGCTGAAATTATCACCCACCGTGGATAAAAAATTTACAGAGCTTGATGCAAATCCTACCCGCGTGGTTACGGATGGAAAACCCAAACTAGTGGTCTTAGTAGTAGGGGAGTCTGATAGAGCTGTAAACCATCAGCTAAATGGCTATCATAAGAATACTAATCCTTATTTAGCTGCTAGAGATGATGTATATAGCTTTAAGAATTTTCATTCTTGTGGTACAGAAACGACTGTATCAGTGCCCTGTATGTTTTCAGTATACAAGCGTGAAGAATACAACGATCATAAAGGCAAATATACAGAAAATGTGTTAGATATTTTAAAAAAGAGCCAGGTGCAGGTCTTGTGGCGGGATAATGATGGTGGTTGCAAGAACGTATGTAATAGGATAGAAACCCATGATCTGAATGAGGCACAAATCAAGCCTTACTGCAACGGTTCAGAGTGCCAAGATGAAGTTTTGTTACACAATCTGCAGGCATATATTAATGAGAATATTCAGGACAAATTAATCATTTTACATAAAAAAGGTAATCATGGTCCTGCATATTACAAACGTTATCCGCAAAAGTTTGCACAATTTACACCAACCTGTAATACCAATGAATTACATAAATGTACAAATGAGCAGCTGATCAATACTTACGATAACATAATTCTGTACACAGATTATTTTTTAGATACTTTAATTAAGCAATTAGAGCGGAGTAACGATAAATATCAAGTGGCTCTTATTTACGTTTCCGATCACGGCGAGTCTTTGGGGGAAAAGGGTATATATTTACACGCTATGCCATATTGGCTGGCACCAAAAGAGCAAACGCATGTACCCTTTATATTTTGGGCTAGCAAGGACTTTGCGATAAATCGAGAGCATTTACTAGCAACTCAACATATTGAGCGCTCGCATGACAACTTATTTCATTCTTTGCTAGGTTTGTTTAATGTGCAGACAGCATTATATGAGCCAGATCTAGACTTATTTGCAAGCGGTTAGCTGCATTAAGTCTAGATCTATGTTGATAGGCTAGTGCCAGTAGTCTCGGGGTTTAATCCCAGCGCGGCTTTTTATTATTCGTTGGGCTGTCATACGCGTTAGTTGGCGTAGCTGGTGGACTCTCATAACTAAAATTGTTAGTTGTCGCAGCTTCCGGACTGTTATAGCTCCTGAAGAGTAATCTAGATATGCCTGCTAAAGGATCTGTAGTTTGCACTTGAGGATCTTCTTCTTCAATGAAAAGTGTACGTGCAGCGCTAGGAGCAGGAGCATTTTGCTTTAGCTTTGCATCATATTTGGCTTTGAATGCAACTATTTGAGTATCATCATGATCATCTATTGTGAATTCATAAAGGTCATTCACTTCATTCACAGCATCAAGCACGTAATATACTGCTCTTGCTAATCCTGATTTAAAAAATTGATCTTTTGCTTCATCTATTGAAGTTGCTTGTTCTTGATAGGTCTGCGATGCAAATCCTTCGTCTTTGTACATGGTTATAAATTCAAGCGCATTTTGATACAGTGTCTCTGATTGATCAAATGCATGCTGCGAAGTAATTACCTGCGCTTGGCAATTTGCTAAATTGAATCCCTGATTTTGTATAACGCTTAATCCATAGATAAAACTACGTAAATTCGGTTTATAATGTCCGCTTTGATTAGAAATTGATTTAAATTTACCATGTTTGATAGTTGCTTCACCAGCGAAGTACACATCTTCACCCAAAGATAAACTTGTATGATGGGTATAGTATGAAGTTACATTATGGTCGTTCATAGTTTTGACGTATATGTTAACTGGTTCAACTGCTGGTATAACTAAAGCATATCTTTCCTGGCCGTTGACTGTCTTTTCGCAGTTTAATGGATTATATGTATCTTCACCTTTATAATCTTTCGCAAAAAGTGTAGCCAAGCCATCTTGATTATGTAACCTGTATGTTTCTAAGTCTGCAGGATCAAGGTACTCTACACGCTCTGTTGCATTAGGTCTGCCAGTCTTTGTCTGTGTCCAATTAGTAAATGTCAAATCTTGCGCTGCACCAGCTTGCTGCAATTCTTGGAATTGAGCGTATAAAGCTTGCGACACTTTTTGCGTACGGTGGTAGAAGTCTAATTTTTCTGCTTCAAACTCTGGATCTAATGGTATAGATATAGGATTCATTTTTTCACTTTTATTGTTTGGTTAGTAATATTTTTGTGCTAGTATGGTACCAAACTATTTACTATAAAGCAAACTCACGTGATGCTACACTCATTAAACTCTTCTGTGACAGTATCTAATGTTATTTACCAAGCTTGTAACGATGGCCGCTGTCTGATACTATCTCTGCATCTATCGTTAAAAGACTATTATAATTAAGGTAATATACATGTGGTCATACATAAAGAGTGCATATGCAATAATGGCAGCAAAGCATAGAGCTGCTTATAGCCAGCTGAAAAGATTTTCTAACTTCATGGATGATGTTTTCATTTTTCGACCATTATCAAGGATCTCTCATTTGAACGCCTTCTTGCAAATAATCGCAATAGTTGCATATTACCTCTGTCTTAACATCGCAAGTCCAATTATCGGTTTATTATTCGTAATCACAGCTCCAATTTGGATGCCGTATGCTGCTACGTGGCTTGTCAATAAAGCCTATGAAACACTTTTCTCTGAAAGAATCCGTAAACAAAAGCGCACCCAAGAAATTCTTCAGCGCACTCAAGAAATTCTTCAGCATTGTACTATAGAAGATGCATCCGCACGACATGAT
>DALYEH010000045.1:6400-9815 GCA_031972715.1 Gammaproteobacteria bacterium
CAGCTTAATACAATAGATAGAGCATCTGATATAGACATATTAAAAAATCAGGAAGACGTAGATTTGCTAGTAAAGGCTTTAGAGAATCAGTCTGAGGTCAAATTCTTGGATATTATGCATAAGCTTGCTAAGGAAGATTATCTGCGATTATTTCAGGCATTAGAACCTGTTACTACTCTTCAGAATTTAATACTTTCTAAATCAACAAGTTTACGTGCTTATTCACGTGAGATGAGGGCGAGAGCCGCACAGCCTGCTGTTGTAATAGATGAGGAAGTTGTTTCGAAATTAGCAAATTTGTTGCAACGCAATCCTAATCTAAGAGTATTAGATCTTAGTTATTCTGAGATAGGAGCGAACTCACTACAAAAACTTTTAAATAATAAAGCCGCACCACTCATGAATATAACGACTCTAAATTTGAGAGGCACCAACATTAATGATGCTGATGTAGGTATACTTGTAGGCGCTTTAAAAACACTTCCTAAACTAGCGTCATTAAATTTAGAAGCTAACCGTATAGGTGATGTTGGAGTAAAAGCTCTTGCTGCTGAATTGAGAGATTTTAGGGCGCTTAAGTCATTATGTTTGTCTTATAATCTTATAGGCGATGAAGGCGCTAAGCATATTATGGATTCATGTGCGCTACAAAAAGTTTCGTTAGATTTACAATTTAATAGAAATATGACTTCTGATGGCAGGAGTAAATATTTGGAATTCATGCAACACAATAGTTTTAATGGCGTATTGTATTTAACAGCAAAAGACACAGACGATGTTTGGGGAGACTCATCTAGCACGTACGGGTGCCGAATACAATCTGAAACATACCCGTTACTATCAAAGAGTAAAGCTATGGCCATGAAGCTCTCCGACAGAATCAAAAACAACGATACTGGTAACAAGCAAATAGAAGCCGTAGCTAATTTAATTAAAAACAATCATATATTGTGGCTAGATATTTCATCCAGTTTGATAGAAAGTAATCGATATTTGGATATATTGATTGATGCCATACAAGAAAATGATACTCTTCAATTTCTTAAGTCCAAAGTTGTTCGCTCAGAAAGCGTAACTGATGGAGCTGAACGTATTCAAAATGCCTGTATGAGTAGCCTGAAGCGCAGAAAAGATCTAATGCTGATACTATCGCAGCTTTCTAGAGGTATAACTACACATAGGAATGATGGGAGTCAAGATATTAGCCAAAAAATAACTCTACCAATGGATGTTATACAGAATCATGTAGCCCCTTTCCTATTTGGTCGTGGAATATTGAGTCTAAAACTCAAATTAGTAACTTGTGTGTACGATGAGCGTACTTATGAGAGGACTACGCTGTGTTTGAACTTGTAATTGCAGCGTCAGACCCATATGCTGCTTATGGCCTAAATGGTATAATAGTTCAAAATATTAAAACGGATGTATTAAATGTCGCTCAACTCCAGCCAAGTCTCATACGTGACCATAACTGCTACCGCAGGAGCAGGGCAGCGCATAGATAATTATCTAGTTAAGAAACTAAGCAATATCCCAAAGTCCAAAGTTTATAGCATACTGCGCAAAGGCGAGGTGCGAGTAAATAAAGGCCGGATCAAACCAAGTTATAAACTCCAGCTGAACGACGTTGTGCGCATACCGCCCTTGCACCGGGATGAAACTCCAGCACCAATTATTCCGCAATCAGCCATAGAGCGCATTAATCTGGAACAAGCAGTACTGTACGAAGACCAAAATTTAATAATAATCAACAAACCTGCTGGCCTGGCTGTGCATGGTGGCAGTGGTCTGAGTTTTGGGTTAATAGAGATGTTACGTGCGCAGCGTCCTGAGGCGGAGCTGTTGGAATTAGTGCATAGACTGGATCGAGATACTTCCGGTTGCGTGATAATCGCTAAAAATCAAATGATCTTACGAGGTATGCATGCTCTATTTAGAAACCGTCAAATAAATAAGATCTACCACACACTCGTGAAAGGTTTTGCTAACGATCAATTTACTGTACAAGAACCTCTACAAAGATATGTATTGGCCTCTGGAGAGCGTCTGGTAAATGCACACCCGGATGGTTCGCCAGCAGAAACCCACTTTACGACCCTAAAACGTTTTGAAGGCCTAACCTTATTACAGGCAGAACCGGTTACAGGCCGCACACACCAAATACGTGTGCATGCGGCTATACGTGGTCTACCGATTATTGGTGATCAAAAATATGGAGATAAAGCCTATAATAAGCATATGGCTAAACTTGGTCTGCATAGGCTTTTTTTGCATGCGTATGAGTTAGAATTTATTTGTCCTGTGCAAGGCATAGAGCTTAATATTAAGGCCCCCTACGATCAAGAATGGATAGACGCACTACATGCATTAGAATAAGGATGATTTGTTATGGAAGACAAAAATACTTGGGAACAAAAAACTATTAAGGATATGCTGGAGCTGACTATCAAAGAACAACGCGCCAGACGCCGTTGGGGGATATTCTTTAAATTAGCTTTTTTGTCTTTAATTTTCTTTATGATTCTGGGCTACATGCAACAAAGCACAATGACCACTAGCGTAACTAGCAAAGCAGTTACTGCAGTTGTTGGGATTGATGGCGAAATTTCAGCTGATAGCAACGCCAGTGCTGCTAATCTTATCCCGCTGCTGAATAAAGCGTTCTCAAACACACATGCCAAAGCAGTGCTCTTGCGTATTAATAGTCCAGGGGGTGCACCAGCACAAACTAATGAAATTATTAGTGAAATTAAGCATTTGCGTAATAAAAATCCAGACAAAAAGCTATATGCGGTGATAGAGGATGTGGGCGCTTCGGCTGCATATATGTTGGCTTGTGTAGCAGATGAAATCTATGCAGATGAAGCCAGTATTGTTGGATCTATTGGTGTAATTGCAGAATCCTTTGGTTTAGTAGAAGCTATAAAAAAATTGGGCATTGAACGTAGACTATATGTTTCAGGGTCCAATAAAGGTATGTTAGATCCGTTTTCGCCTATGAAACCAGATCAAGTAAAAATGCTACAGCACGAGCTAGATTTACTGCATGACATGTTCATTAATCTGGTCAAGCAAACACGGCAAAATCGCCTAGTCATAACCGATGATATGTTTAGCGGCAGGATCTGGATAGGCATGGAAGCCAAAAAACTGGGTTTAATCGATGGCTTTGGTAGTCCATATACCGTGGCTAGAGACATTATTGGCGCACCAGAACTACAAGAATATGATGTTAAACAATCATTCTTTAGCCAGTTAACGAGCACATTATCTGGCTCTTGGCGTGATATGTTGCTGCACACCCTACAAATTCAATAGCAAAAGCTCCAAACTCTTTGTATTTTGCTGGTTAGCTGATATAATGTGGCTCTGTTGGTGTACCCAAAGAGCCACTTATTTTGACAAGCGAGCCAGT
>DALYEH010000046.1:0-589 GCA_031972715.1 Gammaproteobacteria bacterium
TAGATGCGCACGGTATTTTAAGTAAATTCAAGGTGGAATTAATAGGTGCCAATAAGGATGCGATACATAAAGCTGAAGATAGAGAACTATTTAGACAAGCTATGCAAAATATTGGTTTAGATATTCCTACTTCTGCAGTGGCGTTCAATATTGACGAAGCTTGGGCAGTGCAAAAAAACATTGGTTTTCCATGCATTATTAGGCCTTCATTTACATTAGGTGGTAGTGGTGGTGGTATCGCTTACGACGAGCAGCAATTTATAGACATATGTACTCGTGGTTTTGCTTTATCAATGAATCATCAGTTATTAATAGAAGAGTCACTTTTAGGCTGGAAGGAGTATGAATTAGAAGTAATTCGAGATCAGAATGATAGTTGTATAATAGTGTGTACAATCGAAAACTTAGATCCCATGGGTGTACACACTGGCGATTCCATAACAGTTGCACCTGCTCAGACCCTTACGGATGTTGAGTATCAAGTAATGCGTGATGCGGCAATTGCTGTTTTGCGTGAAATTGGAGTGCAAACAGGAGGTGCGAATGTACAATTTGCTGTACATCCGCAGACTGGGCGCATGATTGTGAT
>DALYEH010000046.1:620-2614 GCA_031972715.1 Gammaproteobacteria bacterium
CGCGTTCATCTGCGTTAGCCTCTAAAGCGACTGGTTTCCCGATTGCCAAAATAGCGGCTTTACTTGCTGTTGGTTACACTTTGGATGAATTGCAAAATGATATTACGAATGGAGTGATCCCAGCCGCATTTGAGCCAACTATTGATTATGTAGTAGTAAAAATTCCTCGTTTTAATTTTGAGAAATTTAGTGCGGTTGATGTGCGCTTGACTACGCAGATGCATTCTATAGGTGAGGTAATGGCCATAGGTAGTTCTTTCCAAATGGCTATGCAAAAGGCTTTGTGCAGTTTAGAAGTAGATTTAGCTGGCTTCATGCCACGTTTATCGCCCAGCGCCATTGCGGAGCAAAGTTTAATTCATGAGCTAAAATTTGCAGGATCTTTGCGTATTTTATATGTGGCCGATGCTTTTAGATTCGGTATGAGTTTAGAACAGATCCAAGCGTATACTGGTATTGATCCTTGGTTTTTATATCAAATAGAACAACTGATTCACGTAGAACAAGATATAAAAAATACGCCAAAAGAAAAGATCACTGCTGATATATTGTTGCATTGGAAGCAGTTAGGCTTTTCTGATGCGCGTATAGCAGCTTTGTTGAAAATTAGCGAAGATTTACTACGTGCGATGCGCTGGGAACTTGATATAAAGCCTAAGTTCAAACGCATAGATAGCTGTGCTGCGGAGTTTCCTGCATCCACAGCCTATATGTATGCAGATTATAGTGGGCAATGTGAAGCATTGCCTAGTAAGAAGAATAAAGTAATTGTGCTTGGTAGTGGCCCTAATCGTATAGGGCAAGGTATAGAATTTGATTATTGTTGTGTACAGGCAGTGTTAGCACTACAAGCTGAAGGCATAGAAGCAATTATGATCAACTGCAATCCTGAAACTGTTTCTACAGACTATGATATCGCAGATCGCTTATATTTTGAGCCCTTAACTATTGAAACTGTCTTAGAAATTATCTCTGTAGAAAAGCCGCTTGGCGTAATAGTGCAGTTAGGCGGGCAAACTCCTCTTAAATTATCTGCGCAGTTGCATGCACATGGTGTAAAAATTTTAGGCACATCACCAAGTACAATAGATTTAGCAGAAGATCGTGGTAAATTTAGTCGTATTGTTAATAAATTAAATCTCAAACAACCAGAAAATGCCATGGTACATGACGTGGAATCCGGCTTGGCTGCTGCTAACGCTTTGGGCTTTCCGGTAATGGTACGTCCATCGTATGTTTTAGGTGGTCGCGCTATGGAGATAATCAATAATAGTGTAGATCTAGAAAATTATTTGCAACAAACATTATTGATGACCAATGGAGCGCCAATATTGTTGGATTGCTTCTTACAAGATGCAATTGAGGTCGATGTAGATTTGATTGTAGACAGCTTTAATAATGTATTGATTGCTGGTGTCATGGAACATGTTGAACCTGCAGGGATCCATTCTGGTGATTCAGCCTCATGCTTGCCGCCACATACTCTACCGCAGGCTTTACAAAATATTATAAAGCAGCAGGCTAGAGCGCTCGCAAAGGAGTTACGTGTCGTTGGTTTAATGAATATTCAGTTTGCAGTGCAGGGTCAAACGCTTTACATTTTAGAGGCTAATCCACGAGCCTCTCGCACTGTACCTTTTGTAGCTAAGAGTTGTGGTTTGCCTATTATAAAAATTGCTGTAGGGTGTATGTTAGGAAAATCCATAGAAAAATACAGTATGCCTACGTTTGCACAGTCGTACTATGCTATCAAACAATCAGTGTTTCCATTCCTAAAATTTCCTGGCGCAGATCCATTATTAGGCCCAGAAATGCGATCCACTGGTGAGGTGATGTGTTTTGGAAAGAACTTTGCTGAAGCTTACTTAAAGTCCCTGCATGCTATACACGGAGTACAGAGCATGGCATGGCGCGGAGTGTATTTGAATGTAGATGCGCAGAATACCGCAGGCCTGCTGGAACTGGCTGTTATGTTAGCAGAGGTAGATATAACT
>DALYEH010000046.1:2631-3924 GCA_031972715.1 Gammaproteobacteria bacterium
AAAGGTATTAGAATATGAGTCTTAAAAAAATCCCAATGACAGCCCATGGAGCAGAGAAATTACGTCAGGAGTTGCACCATCTAAAGACTGTTGTGCGTCCAAAGATTATCCATGATATAGCGACAGCTAGAGCGCACGGGGACCTAAAAGAAAATGCCGAATACCATGCCGCACGTGAAGAGCAAGGTTTTGTAGAGAGCAAAATACGCCACTTGGAAAGCAATCTAGCACATGCGCATATAATAGATATTACAAAATTTGAAAATGACGGCAAAGTGATTTTTGCCTCAACAGTCAAGTTGCTAAATGTTGACAATAATACCGAAGTGACCTATCAAATTGTGGGAGATGAAGAGGCAGATATCAAAATTGGCAAAATTTCTGTCAATTCACCTATAGCACGAGCTTTAATCGGCAAATTCGAAGGTGATGCGGTAGAAGTGCAGGCCCCTGGTGGCCTAATTTCATATGAAATAGCCACGGTAGAATACGTTTGATCTGCTTTCTAAGCACATTATGACAAAAAGATCTAAAAGCAGTCGTGAGTGGTTGCACCGTCAACATAATGACGATTACGTAAAACGCGCTGTTGCAGAAGGCTACCGTTCACGGGCGGCATATAAATTACAAGAATTGCATGCACGCGATAAAATTTTACGTCCAGGCATGACAGTGGTTGATTTAGGTGCAGCACCAGGTGGCTGGTCGCAGGTAGTTGTAGAACACGTTGGTGCTGGTAACGTCTATGCTTTAGATATACTCCCTTTAGATCCAATCGAAGGTGTCGATATTATAATTGGAGACTTTACCGAGGAAGCGGTATACGCAGAATTAAGAAATAAATTGGGATCCACAAAAATAGACCTTGTAATTTCAGATATGGCCCCCAATTTTAGTGGTATACGAGACATAGATTTGCCACGTGCAGTATACTTAGCAGAGATAGCTTTAGAATTTGCGAAAGAAGTTTTAAAACCAGGGGGTTGTTTCTTGGTCAAACTTTTTCAGGGTGAAGGGTTTACAGAATACGTGCATATGCTTAAGCAATCTTTTGTCTCAGTAGTTGTACGCAAGCCCAAGGCTTCGCGAGCTGAATCAAGAGAAGTGTATATTTATGCAAAATCTTTGAAATGATGCGTAAGTAGGAAAAATAAAGAGGTGTCTTTTGAACGACATGATAAAAAATTTAATTTTATGGCTAGTTATTGCGCTAGTACTGATGTCAGTATTCAGTAACTTCGGCCCATCCACGCAACAAACGAAGAAAATGCAATATTCGCAATTTTTAGAAAA
>DALYEH010000046.1:3934-9632 GCA_031972715.1 Gammaproteobacteria bacterium
TAGAAAAGTTGCACAGTCGTGATGTCAAAAAAATCACCATTGATGATAGAAACATCAGTTGGGAGACGAATGGTGGAGATTCCTATGCTACCTATGCTCCGACTGAGTTTGATTTATCGTCTGTAGACCGCTGGGTAGATGAATATGGTGTGGTAGTTGATGCTAAACCGCCAGAGCAACAAAGCTTATTAATGAGTATATTTATCAGCTGGTTCCCAATAATACTATTTATTGGTGTCTGGATCTTCTTTATGCGCCAAATGCAGGGTGGCGGTGGCCGTGGTGGCGCAATGTCCTTTGGTCGTAGCCGTGCGCGCCTAATGGAAGAAGATAAAGTCAAAATTACATTTACTGACGTTGCTGGTGTAGATGAAGCAAAGGAAGAAGTAAAAGAACTAGTAGACTTTTTACGTGATCCTAGCAAATATCATAACCTTGGCGGGCGTATGCCAAGTGGCGTCTTAATGGTTGGTCAGCCAGGTACTGGTAAAACGCTTTTAGCAAAAGCTATAGCAGGTGAAGCTAAAGTACCTTTCTTTAGCATCTCTGGCTCAGATTTTGTGGAAATGTTTGTGGGTGTTGGTGCTTCACGCGTTCGAGATATGTTTGAACAAGCTAAGAAGCATGCGCCATGTATCATTTTTATAGATGAGATAGACGCTGTGGGTAGGCACCGCGGAGCAGGTTTAGGCGGTGGGCACGATGAACGTGAACAAACCTTAAATCAGCTATTAGTTGAGATGGATGGTTTTGAAGGCAACGAAGGTATTATTGTTATTGCTGCTACCAACCGTCCAGACGTACTAGATCCAGCTTTATTGCGCCCGGGTCGTTTCGACCGACAAGTGGTAGTGCCATTGCCAGATATTTTAGGTCGTGAACAAATACTTAAAGTCCACATGCGTAAAGTGCCTATTGGCGATGATGTTAACCCAAGGATTATTGCACGTGGTACGCCAGGCTTCTCAGGTGCCGATTTAAGCAATTTAGTAAACGAGGCGGCCTTATTTGCAGCACGTGAAAATCGTCGTGTAGTGAACATGGAACAATTTGAAAAAGCTAAAGACAAGATCTTAATGGGTGCTGAGCGCCGTTCTATGGTTATGTCTGAAGAGGAAAGAAAGAATACCGCTTATCACGAATCAGGACATACAATTGTTGGTCTAAGTATGCCTGCAACTGATCCTGTATATAAAGTTTCTATTATTCCTCGTGGCAGAGCTTTGGGTGTAACTATGTCTTTACCAGAGACTGATCGCCTAAGTTTAAACTTGGAACAAATAGAAAGCCGTTTATCACAATTATTTGGTGGACGAATTGCCGAAGAGATAATTTTTGGTAAGGACAAAGTTACTACAGGTGCTGGTGATGATATTAAAAAGGCCACCAAGTTATGTAGAGATATGGTTACTAAATGGGGACTTTCTGAGCGCTTAGGACCGTTGGTTTATGGCGATGAGGATGGAGAGGTATTTTTAGGGCATAGCGTGACTAAGACTAAAGAGATCTCCGATCAAACAGCGGAAGCAATAGACGAGGAAGTGCGTCGTATTGTGGATAAAACATATAAACAAGCTAAAGACATACTTGAGCAAAAGATCGATACTTTGCACGCGATGGCAACAGCTTTAATTAAATATGAAACTCTAGATTCAGAGCAAATATTAGATATTATGGAAGGACGTGAACCGCGTGAACCTAAAGACTGGGTTAGTTCAGATAAAGATAACACCAAGGGCGGGGATAAATCTGGTTCAAAAACTTCAGAGGCCAATCCGGATGTAGCTAGCAAAAACGCGCGTGGTTTAGAAGATGATCGTCCGGTTGGTAATGCTGTAGAATAATAATGACAGCAGGCAATTTGGTATTATCAGCTCCTCCTCTAGTGATGGGGGTGCTGAAGTTAGGTGCAGCGCACCAAAGTGAACAGCCAGTTTTAACAATTGATCAAGCTTTACACAAAGCTGAACAGATGTTGGCTGCTGGTGCTGCCCTGATTGATGTGTACTGTGAAGTGGCCTCCGAAGGCGCTAGCACTATTTCGGTACAGCAGGAATTAGATAGCGTAGTGCCGGTTATAGAGCTAATTTCTAAGCGTATCAGCATTCCAATTTCAATATGCAGTTCTACACCTGAAGTGATGAGCGCAGCGGTGAATGCTGGTGCCAGAATGATTAATGACGTGCATGCTTTAAGTAAAATCAATGCCTTGCATACTGCTGTCAAATTACAACAACCTGTTTGTTTAATGCACATGCATAGCGATCCGGTAAATCAACAATTATCTAGTGTTGACAAAGATATAGTATCTGTTGTGTATAAATATTTGCAAAGCAGAATAGAGGCATGTGTTGCTGCTGGCATAGACAAAAGCAAATTGCTAATTGATCCAGGTTTTGGCTTTGGTAAAAATTTAGCCCAAAATTTATCTATATTACGTTCATTGCATGTATTTAAAAATTTGCAATGTCCTATCTTGGTAGATATTGCACATAAAAGCATGCTGGGGCAGATCTTAAATGTAGATCAAGATCAACGTGTGTATGGCAGTATTGCTGCAGAAGTAATAGCAATTAGTAAAGGTGCAGATATAATTCGCTCGCATGATGTGCGAGCAACGGTTGATGCAATTAAGGTAATTAAAGCCGTAGCTAGTGAATAGGAAGTGTGATGAAGAAAAAATATTTTGGTACCGATGGCATTCGCGGTAGAGTAGGCGAGATGCCTATCTCTCCAGATTGGTTTTTAAAATTAGGTTGGGCAGTAGGTAAAGTACTGTCTGAATCTGTGCATCCAGGTACCAGAACAAAAGTTTTGATAGGTAAAGATACGCGCATTTCAGGGTATATGTTTGAGTCAGCATTGGAAGCAGGTTTAGTTGCTGCTGGCACAGATGTACATTTATTAGGCCCTATGCCTACCCCTGGTATTGCATATTTAACCAGAACCTTACAGGCTGGTGCAGGGATTGTAATTAGCGCTTCGCACAATCAACATGCTGACAATGGCATTAAGTTTTTTTCACCTGATGGTATGAAATTACCGGATAGCATGGAACAGAGGATAGAGCAATATGTAGATGAAAGCTCTATTTCTACTGTGGAATCAAAATTTTTAGGGCGTGCTGTACGTATTAATGATGCGCAGGGACGATATATAGAGTTTTGTAAAAGTACTTTTCCACATGATTACAATTTGAAGGGTTTAAAGATTGTCGTTGATTGCGCAAATGGTGCAGCATACAACATAGCCCCAAATGTATTCGAAGAATTAGGCGCAGAAGTACATGCTATTGGAGATGATCCAGATGGTTTAAATATAAATCTCGGTTGTGGCGCTACAAATACACAACTGCTTAGTGCGAAAGTAAAAGAATTAAAAGCTGATATAGGTATAGCACTAGATGGCGATGGAGATCGCGTAATATTAATTGATCATACTGGCGCTGTTGTGGATGGTGATGAAATATTATGTATCATTGCTCGTTGGTACTTGCACAATAATAAGCACATAGGCGGTGTTGCTGGCACTTTGATGAGCAACTTTGGTTTAGAGTTAGCATTTGAAAAGCTAGGCGTACCATTCTGCAGAACTAATGTTGGAGATCGCTACGTATTAGAAGCGCTAAAGCAGCGTTCCTGGTTGCTAGGCGGGGAATCTTCCGGGCATATCATTTGTCTAGATGCGCATTCAACAGGCGATGGGATTATAGCGGCTTTAAGAGTCCTGGCGTTTATGGTTGCTTATGGGCAAACCCTGTATGACTTGAAAAATTTTATGCAAAAGCATCCGCAATTGTTAATTAATGTACCAGTACAGCGTGCTATAAATTTACAAAATGCAAAGATTACTGAGGCGGTAAATGCTGCGGAAGGAAAATTACAAAAACAAGGTAGAGTACTCTTGCGAGCGTCTGGCACTGAGCCTTTAGTACGTGTCATGGTAGAGGGTATTGATCCTGAGTTGGTACGTAATCTAGCCCAAGATTTAGCTGCCACAGTGTCTTCGGTAGCAGCACATGCGTAAATTATTAATTGTAGGTAATTGGAAAATGAATGGCAGTAAAACCCAAACTGCCGAATTATTAAACGCATTGCTGCAAAAGACCAATTCTTTGGGTAAACAAATTGAGTGTGTGGTTTGTCCTGCGAGCCCATACCTAAGTATTGCGCATGATATTATAAAGTCATCAAACACAGAAATTCAGCTTGGCGCCCAGAATATAGCGCCACAGAACATTAGTGCTTTTACTGGCGAGATCTCGCCTTTGATGTTGCATGAATTTCTATGTAATTATGTTATAATCGGCCATTCAGAACGCCGTAAGCTATTACAAGAAAGTGATATGCTTATAGCCCAAAAACTTGCAGTAGCCCTAGACGCTAAGATCAGGCCGATTTTATGTGTAGGGGAAACGCAAGTGGAGCAGGCGGAAGGTATAGGTCCAGACGTGGTGGCTGCTCAATTGCGGGCAGGTTTGGATGATATTTGTGTGAGCGAATTAAAGGGTGCGGCTATCGCTTATGAGCCAGTTTGGGCCATAGGTACTGGTTTAAGCGCCACACCCGAACAAGCACAGAGCATGCATGCCCATATTCGTAATATACTTTCTGAATATGACGCAAACATTGCTGCTGATATGCGTATAATTTATGGTGGTAGTGTAAACGGCGCCAACGCGTCGCAGTTGTTATTACAGCCGGATATAGATGGTTGTTTAGTTGGGGGTGCTTCATTGAAGGCACAGGATTTTAGTGATATTTGTCACATAGCGATGGGTATATCAAAGTAAATGTTGCAACAGATCGTTTTATTTATTCATTTAATTTTGGCTTTCGTGCTGATTGGTTTAGTGTTATTACAGCACGGTAAAGGTGCTGATGCTGGTGCAGCATTTGGTAGCGGCGCATCAGGTACAGTGTTTGGTAGCTCTGGTAGCGCGACTTTTTTAACTAAATTAACCACAGCGATTGCAGCAATTTTTGCTGTCACTAGTATTAGTTTAACATTATTAGCGAATCGTGGTGCTGGGCCTGTGACTTTATCTGATAAGCTAATGCAGGAAACAACTGCACCGGCCCTTAAAGAAATTCCTGCTTCCGAAGTTCCGCCTACTGAGCCTGCAGCTGCTCCAGAGGTGCCGCAATAATAATGTATGCTTGATTAACAAGCAGGGATCAAAGCCGATATGGTGGAATTGGTAGACACGCTATCTTGAGGTGGTAGTGGCGCAAGTCGTCCCGGTTCGAGTCCGGGTATCGGCACCAACTAGTTACTTTTAATGCAACTAGTTTTCAAATTCAGGTTATACTTTACCTACTATGACGAATTTAATTAATTTTCCATGTGAATTTACTATCAAGGTTTTTGGCGGATCGGAGTCCAATATTGAAGAGATTGCCGTGCCGGTTTTACAAAAGAATGATGTAGATATTGAACGTATCAAGGTAATTAGCAAACAAAGTAAGGCTGGCAATTATGTTGCCTTGAGCATCACTTTTACCGCTGATAGTCAGAAGCAACTAGATGCAATTTATAGCGAATTATCTTCTAATTCTAAAATTAACATGGTGCTGTAGACTATGCAAAAACTAAGGATAGTATGCGTTTTTTGCGGTGCGGACGATAAAGTTTCAGATGAGTATAAGCAAGTTGCCTATGCATGTGGCAGTGCCTTAGCTAAAAGCGGTTTAGCATT
>DALYEH010000047.1:0-6899 GCA_031972715.1 Gammaproteobacteria bacterium
CCGCCACCATATATTGCTGCTTATTATAACCAGGATAGGTATATTTATGAAAACCAATCTTTGCATCATTATTTATTATACGATGCGTACCAGCCATAAATGCTATAGTGCAAGCGCTATCGCATTCTTCAGCAGTAAAAGTGGTAAGCTTGTGCTCCTTAATAAGCAAAGCTATGTTATATGCTGGCCTTAATAGCCCGCCACCTCTTTCTAACTGTATTAACCAGATATTTTTATTTTTTGCCAGAACGTCTCTGAGCTCTTCATCAACACCATCAACTATATCACCCGTAAGCACTACCTCACCGCGATCCAGAACGTGTATTGAATGCTTAAATCTTTGATCATTTTTTGCCCCTGTGTGAGTGAGGTTATACCCGTCTTTAAAACCATCATATGCAACAACTATGAATCCAAACATTGCAAGAATTATCACGATCTGAGCAACTGTTGCCCAAAATTTACGATTAGTTAATTTCTTGTGGTTTTGTGCTGATCTCCAACAACCAACCACGAGCCAGATGAACATGGCCAGCATAGCTACTGTTACTATCGATGATATGCAAGCAGAACTTAATGCTCCCCTAGGTAGCATCGTAGGTAAATAGCGCTTGCTAACCAACAGTATTAGCCGTACGAGCGCCCCATGCACAAACCAGGATCTTGCTAAGTTATATTCTCCACGCCAATGTCTTAAGAAAAAAGTACCTCTGTTTCTTTCTCCCTTGGGATTAAAAACAGATTTTTTAGTGCGGCGAAGGATATACACTCTTTATACAAAGCGACAAATCTGTCACCAGCAATGTTAAATATAGCCATGATGCTGCACTCGTTTATTATTGTTTTTGTTAGTTGACATTATACATATTTCATATAGTGTTGTACATAACTAAAAGAGTGTGTATACATTAGCTAAATTATTAAAATAATGTGGTGCAAGCCCTGGAAACAAAGCCTTTGATGACGGTATATTTATCCGAATATACACGCAAGCACCAACTCTCTTGCATTCAATAGTCTGTGTAGTTAATAGACAACCCCCTCTATGCTTGTATACAAGCATACTAGAGTCGCTTTGTATTGATTTTGCTGAAGCGTTTAGTCTGTACAAGCGCGAGCCACACAAAGTAGCGCGCGCTAATTAGGGCAATTTAGCCAAAATTGTACTGATACAAAGGCACTATGATCCCAAAATTATGTTTATCTTTTGCTTCTGGCTCTGGTGTAGTAGTGTTTGATATTGTGGCATCATCATCGTCTATCCTTGGATCGTACACGGCTGTTAGCACGTTCCCAACCGGTGCACTCATGCTAATGAATAACCCGCCCATTTGATCAAGCAAAGCAGTCCCATATTGCTCTAACCAACTAGAAATATTTGCTTCGTTACAACCCGCCCTTATGAGGAGTCGGGTCATTAACTGATTGTTTAATGATGCGTCTGCAATAATGCCTTCTTTTGACCAATTTTTACTACGACTTTCGTGCAGCAAATCAAATATCACCTGTAAACCCTCGCGTGCCTTTTCTTGCTTGAACTGTGTAAGTTTGCCTGCGGCTACATCTGCGTGTGTGAACTGCAGAGGATTTTTTTGCTCTTGTATTATTCTCTCTAGTGCTTTTTTGGCAGTCTCTAGTACTTTTACATGGGTACTATCCCACACTGTACTCCAAATAAAATTTTTTGTTTGCTGAGCGTTTAATTCATCATATGTAGCTGGAATTGCCCCACCAAATTTTTTATATAAAATTTCTAATATGTCATGCGTTATGTTTAATGCATCCACCGGTTTGTCTGTAAAAAAATCTTTTAATAATTTAAAGTTTTTTTCCACTAATTCTTGCGGAGTTGATTCTGAGGATGGTTGTGAATAAAGAAGTGCTTGCATGTTGTTTCCCTAAATTCAAAGATTAAGTACGTATCGGCATTAGCACATATGCGCCTTTTGCTCCCTCTCCTACTTCTTCAATCAATGTGCTTTTGTTTGCATCACTAAATGTAAACCGCACTAAATCAGATTGTACTACTGCTAAAAAATCTAACAAATAACGTACATTAAATCCCACCTCCAGCTCTTGACCTTGATAATCAACTTCTAAATCCTCTTCTACTTCATCTTGCTCTGGATTGCTCGCTAATATCATTAGTCTTTCTGGAGACATCTTTAAACGCACGCCACGAAAACGCTCACTAAACAACGCTGAAGCACGATTAAACGCTTCTCGCAAACGCTCACGATTACCAATTATAACTTTATTACCATCGCGCGGGATCACGCGTTCATAATCTGGAAACTTACCATCTAACAATTTTGACGTTACTGTCACCCCCCCTGCACTTACTTGAATATGGCTTGTACTAATATTTATTTGTAATTCTGCTGTTGCTTCGTCAATAATGCGCATTATTTCTAAAACGCCTTTTCTAGGCACAATGACACGCATGGGCGGCACATCTTGCTCGTTGAGATCTAGATAATTCATGGCTAGACGATGGCCATCCGCAGCTACCGCATAAAGTTTATTATGTTTCACTTCTAATAACATACCGTTTAAAAAATAACGCACATCTTGTTCGGCCATTGCAAATGCTGTGCGTGACACCAACCAAGCAAACTGCTGTTTTTGCAGTGTAAAATTACACAGTGCTTTATCATTGCTAATACGTTGCACATCTGGAAAATTCTCTGCACTCAACGTGGCTAATACAAAGCGACTACGCCCCGCTTTAATCACCATTCGATCTTCTTGTACATCTAACGTTAACTCAGAATTATCTGGCAATGCTTTACAAATATCATACAGCTTACGAAACGGCACCGTGATTTCACCACTGCTAGCTATGTCCGACAATACCTCGGCCGCAACAAGTTCAACTTCCTGATCTGTTGCGGTGACGCACAACTTGCCCTCAGTGGCGCGCAATAACACGTTTGCCAAAATTGGATTTTGATGTTGTCTTCTTTCTACTGCGCCAGAGACCAAGCGCAACAGCTTCAATAATGTTTCGCGCACAATTGTAAGCTGCATATTCAAACCACCTAAGTTGATAATATCCGTAACAAATTAGAAAAATCTTCTGCTATGTCTGCAGTAGAAGCTCTTAATTGCTTGATTTGTTTACAGGCGTGTAAGACAGTGGTGTGATCTCTACCCCCAAAAGCATCTCCAATCTCCGGTAAACTGTGATTGGTAAGTTCCTTACATAAAGCCATTGCCACCTGTCGTGGTCGCGCAACCGATCTATTTCTACGTTTAGACAGTAAATCAGCAACTTTTACTTTGTAGTATTCAGCTACCGTGCGCATGATGTTATCAATGGACACTAATTTTTCTTGAACCGCTAATAAATCTTTTAACGCCTCTTGTACAAACTCTAAAGTAATCTCACTACCAGTAAAGTGTGCATTCGCGATCACTCGTTTTAATGCGCCCTCTAATTCACGCACGTTAGAGCGAATACGCTTAGCAATGAAGAAGGCTACTTCATGTGGAAGTTGTACCTTACTTTGTTCTGCTTTGTTAATTAAAATAGCTACGCGTGTCTCTAGTTCTGGTGGCTGCACTGCAACAGTTAAGCCTGATCCGAATCTTGATTTTAAACGCTCCTCAATACCGTTAATTTCTTTGGGATAACGATCTGAAGTTAAAATGATTTGTTGCTGCCCTTCTAATAAAGCATTAAACGTATGGAAAAACTCTTCTTGCGACCTTTCTTTGCCAGCAAAAAATTGAATGTCGTCAATTAATAACGCATCCACAGAACGATAAAACCGTTTGAACTCATTAATAGCATTACTTTGTAGCGCACGCACCATATCCGCAACAAAGCGTTCTGAATGCAAATACACTACCTTGGCATTTTTATTATTTTTACAAATTAAATTTCCAATCGCATGCATTAAGTGTGTCTTACCTAACCCTACTCCTCCGTATAAGAACAAAGGGTTATATGCAGCGCCCGGATTCTCCGCGACTTGCATTGCGGCAGCTTTAGCTAACTGATTAGATTTACCTTCTACAAAATTATCAAAAGTAAAATTGACATTTAAATTACTTAAATGTTCTACGATATGTACATCTGAATCAATTTCGGCTTTGATCTTAGTTGAGGCATTACCTTTGTGCGTCACAGCACCAAGGGTACCAACAATTATTGAAGTCTTGTAATTGCTATTCTCCGTAAGCTCCGCAACCGTTTCTTCTATCGCTGCCCAAAATTGCTGTTTAATGCCGTCTAGCACGTATTGGTTGGGAGCGTATATCACTAGCCCTTCCTGCGTCTGTTCGGCCTGTAGTGGGCTTATCCATTGGCTAAATAGCTGCTGTGGGATCCTATCCCGTAATTGTTGTAGGCATTTCTGCCACAGAGATAGCTCCAGCGCCTCTCTGGTTATCACGCTAGAAATGACTGTTCTCCCCTAAATTATTCTGTGAATTTTATTTTGCTCATAGTCATCTAAAAAGCTGAAAGTTATGCACAGCTTTCTGTTAATTTGATGTTGATTATACGTTTGTTTGCCTGTGCAAAAAGTCTACTGTTATTCACAGGTAAAAAGCAATATGTTTTTACTCACAATTTATACACAGCCCTAAAGCAACTCTATAACCATGGTTTGCGCCAAACCAACCCGTTGATAATTAAAGATCTTTTTGAGTTACACACAGATCTTGGCTGTGCTAATAATAACAATCAGAGAAGATATAAACAAATCTTTAATTATTATTACACAGCAGCTTTGAAATATTTTTGACTCTTGGCTAACAATCCACAAGTAAACGTACCCCGAGACATAATTTCTATCTAACCGTGGCTGGCAGGTCTGTTGCCTCCCCTATTACAGATATCTTTGTGCACAAAAGTGCAATAACTGTTCAGAAACCAGTGTATAACTAGGGTACTTATCCACAAAAAACACCTTTTCAGACTTATCCACATTTTTTACCCTGGGCTTATAGGTGTTTAGCCACAGACTCCAATGAGCCCTATCCTTCTGATTAATAAGCTGGTTTGCCAGTTATCCACAGGCACTAAGCCTCGTTATAATAATCATCAGATCTAAGAAAAAAACATATATATATATTTAGATAATGAGATATTTAGCTTAAATCTTGACAGATAACTATGCACTAAGGTACAGTGCAACCCTATAGGTACACATTTGTGTGTTTGAGAACTAAGTGAGGATGCCGTGAAAAGAACATACCAACCAGGCAAGCTACAACGCGCTAAAAAACATGGCTTTAGAGCCAGAATGAGCACTGTTGGTGGCAGAAAAGTGCTAAATGCCAGAAGACGTAAAGGCAGAAAGAGGTTATCAGCATAAAAAACCAAGCTTTCCCGATCGCGAATCGACTAACAGAGCGGGAGTGTTTTAGTAAGGTTTTTGATAAACCTGTATATACCACCAAGACCCCATATGTTTCCGTGCTTGCTGGATCAGGCGGCAAGCCATGGGCTCGGTTGGGGATAGTGGTTGCCAAAAAGAATGTGAGATTGGCTGTGGCGAGAAATCGCTTAAAGCGAATAGTGCGGGAGTCCTTCCGACAACAACAAGACAGCCTGCAAGGTTTAGATGTCGTAGTGATTATTAAAAAAGACTTCGCGTCCAGGCCGGATGCTACGAATGTTTTACCCGATTTGTTGCTGAAGGTGGGTAATAAATGTTGCAAAAGCTAGCCCTTGGGGCAATTCACATTTATCGCTATACCCTGAGTAACTTATGTTGGGATAGCTGTAGATTTTATCCCACATGTTCAAAGTATGCCTTAACGGCAATAGAGCAATTTGGGGTATGGAAGGGCGGATACCTGTGTATAAAAAGACTTGGTCGTTGTCATCCTTTTTGTAAAGGAGGGTATGACCCAGTGCCAGAAGAAAATCAAACTCTTAATTAAAGTGATAAGTTGAAGAATCATGAATAAACAAAATATTAGATACGTATTTATATTTGCAATTTTTGTAGTTGGTATTTTGTTATTCAATTCATGGCAAAGTGAACAACATGCAAAGCGCATAGAACATGCCAGTGCAACAGCCAGCACGCAAAAGAGTGGTGATATACCTGCTGCAATAGCAGAAACATCACACACTGCAGTGCAGCCGCATGGCATGCCAACACTTGAAGAAATTAACCCTGAACGCATTGTTACTGTCGCAACAGATGTGTATAACATTAAAATTGATCGTTTGGGCGGTGATTTGGTATACATGGATTTGCCAAATTATCCGCAAACCTTAGAAGATAAAAATCAAGGTTTCGTTTTGTTGAACGAAGCAAAAATCCGCTATTATGTAATTCAGTCGGGCTTGCTGGGTGAAAATGGTCCTGATTCCAACACACACGGCAGACAATTATATTATGTAGACAGCAACCAGAAGGTTATGAACGCAGACGAAAGCATTTTAAATGTGGATCTGCATTTTCGTACCACTGATGGTGTGAGTGTTATTAAGCGCTATATATTTACGCGCGGTAGCTACGAGATACGTGTGCAATACATAGTTAATAACAATAGCTCCAGCGCATATTCTGTGAGCCAATTTGCACGTATTAAACGCACGGCTCCAGTACAAGAGTCTAGTATGTTTGGTGCGATGCGTACCTATACTGGCGCTGCGGTAAATACACCAGATAAAAAATATCAAAAGCTATCTTTTTCTGATATGCAAAAACAGGCTTATACATCTGATGTACAGGGTGGTTGGGCTGCGATGGTTGAGCATTATTTCGCAACTGCAATAGTGCCGGCACCAGACCAAAAGAACTATTATCGTTCTGAGGATTTTGGCGGTGATACGTTCGGTATCACTTATGTTTCTGCAGCACAAAATGTTGCTCCAGGTACCCAGGAAATTCTTGAAAAAGCCCCCTCGCTCAAAAGCGACGGCCTGCTCG
>DALYEH010000047.1:6909-8088 GCA_031972715.1 Gammaproteobacteria bacterium
TCTTGAAACTAAAATTTATGCAGGGCCTGAAATTGCTCAGCAACTACAGAAAGTTGCTCCAGGTTTAGAGTTAACCATCGATTATGGTTTCTTATGGTTCTTGTGCAAACCAATATTTTGGCTGTTGAAAACTGTGCATGAGTTGCTCGGTAATTGGGGGGTGGCAATTATTGTTACCACTATAATTATCAAGGGCTTGTTCTATAAGCTTTCTGCTTCAAGTTATAAATCTATGGGTAACATGCGTAAGTTACAGCCAAAGATTGAAGCTTTAAAGAAACGCTATCCTGATGACAAGCAGCAATTCAGTCAAGCTATGTTAGAGCTTTATAGAAAAGAAAAAGTTAATCCATTAGGCGGTTGTTTGCCTGTGTTGATCCAAATCCCAGTCTTCATTTCTTTGTATTATGTTTTGCTTGAAAGTGTAGAGTTACGCCAAGCACCGTTTATGTTCTGGATCCATGATCTATCTGCCAAAGATCCGTTTTATGTGTTGCCGGTGATTATGGGTATAAGCATGTTCTTGCAACAGCGTTTAAATCCTGCACCGCCAGATCCAATGCAAGCAAAAGTATTGATGTTTATGCCAGTATTCTTTACTTTCTTGTTCCTGCAATTCCCAGCTGGTTTAGTATTGTATTGGGTTGTTAACAACATCCTTTCAATATTGCAACAGTGGTGGATCATGCGCAATCTGCCCGATCACAAATGAACGATACAATTGCTGCAATAGCTACTCCGCCCGGGCGTGGTGGGGTAGGTATTGTGCGTGTATCGGGACCACGCGTACAAAACATTTGTATGGCACTTACTAATGCGCTGCCTCCGGCTCGCGTAGCTAAATATTCCCCTTTTTTTATGGCTGATGGCAGTCAGATCGATACTGGTTTAAGCTTATTATTTTTGGCGCCGCATTCATTTACTGGCGAGGATGTTTTAGAGCTGCACGCGCACGGTGGGCCTGTGGTGTTGGATCTTCTAATGCGTAGAGTCACAGAGCTAGGTGCACGCATAGCGAGGGCTGGTGAATTTAGCGAGCGCGCATTTTTAAATAACAAAATGGATCTGGTGCAGGTCGAAGCAGTAGCTGAGCTAATTAATGCTAGTAGCGAACAAGCGGCGTTAGCTGCGTCTAGATCTTTACAGGGCGGGTTTTCTGTAAAAATTAATACATTGGTT
>DALYEH010000047.1:8098-9578 GCA_031972715.1 Gammaproteobacteria bacterium
GAGGCAGCAATTGATTTTCCTGATGAGGAAATAGATTTTTTAACCGAGTCAAATGTTGTTGCTGATTTGCAGTCTCTCTTGCAACGTTTGCAAACAATTTATGCACAAGCTAAGCAAGGTGCTCTATTGTGTGATGGTATAAATGCGGTAATTGTAGGGCAGCCAAATGTTGGTAAATCTACACTCTTGAATACGTTAACAGGTGAAGATACGGCAATTGTTACGCCTATTGCAGGCACTACGCGAGATACAATTAAGGCACAAATTAACCTTGATGGTGTGCGTTTAAATATCGTTGATACAGCGGGCATGCGCGAAACAGATGATTATGTGGAGCAGCAGGGCATAGAGCGCACACGCAAAGCTATAGGCCTTGCGGATTTAGTGCTGTTGGTAGTGGAATGTGCTGACAAAATACAGCATGATCCTTTTGTTTTACACCCAGAGCTTTCACAGCTTAAAAAGCCTACCGCGGCAATAATTGTTGTGGCTAATAAAATAGATCAGCAAGCTGCTGCACCGTTTGTGCAGAAGTTTACAGATTATGCACTGGTTGCAATTAGTGCGCATAAAAACCAAGGTTTAGATTTGCTGCGTGAGCTAATAAAAGATGTGGCTGGTGTCAAGCAAGATCCTGAAGCCGGTTTGTTTTTAGCGCGGCGTAGGCATTTGCAAGCATTAGATATGGCACAACAAAACATTCACGTTGCTTTACAGCAATTAGTGCAGAATAGGGCTGGCGAGTTGATGGCTGAAGAATTGAAGCAAGCGCAATTTGCATTGGGTGAAATTACTGGAAAATTCACCTCCGATGATTTGCTAGGACGCATTTTTGCCGAATTTTGTATTGGTAAATAAATGAATTATAAAGATATATTTGATGTAATAGTTGTTGGTGGTGGACATGCTGGGACCGAAGCAGCCTTAGCTGCAAGCAGAATGGGTGCCAAAACATTACTACTTACACACAACATTGAAACCATTGGACAAATGTCTTGTAACCCAGCTATAGGTGGCATAGGTAAAGGGCATTTAGTAAAAGAAATTGACGCCATGGGCGGTATTATGGCGCAGGCAGCAGATCATGCTGGGATTCATTTTCGCATTCTCAATAGTAGTAAAGGACCCGCTGTGCGAGCAACTCGCGCACAAGCTGATCGTGCCTTATACAAGAAATTTATTCGTAATGCTGTAGAAAACCAAAAGAACTTGAGTGTGTTTCAACAGGCTGTGGATGATTTGCTGCTGGAAAATGATCAAGTGTCTGGTGTGTTAACACAACACGGTATTAAATTTTTTGCGCCATGTGTGGTGTTAACAACCGGTACTTTTTTAGATGGCAAGATTCATGTTGGGGATAAAAACATGAGTGGGGGGCGCGCAGGTGATCCACCAGCGATTCCTTTAGCTAAAAGAATGCGCGCTCTACCTTTTAGGGTTGGGCGTTTAAAAACAGGTACACCGCCGCGCATAGATGGTA
>DALYEH010000048.1:0-1231 GCA_031972715.1 Gammaproteobacteria bacterium
TAAGTAAAGAGTATGCTGTAACTGTCGATAAGCAGAAATTTGCAATAAAGAATGGCTCCGTGGTAATTGCTGCTATCACTAGCTGTACCAATACTTCCAATCCGGATGTTATGGTTGCAGCAGCTTTAATTGCAAGAAAAGCTAATCACTTAGGCTTGCACACTAAACCTTGGGTAAAAACAAGTTTAGCACCAGGATCTAAAGTTGTGACTGAATATTTAGATAGCGCTGGGCTCTTAACAGAATTAGATAAATTAGGCTTTTACTTAGTTGGTTATGGTTGCACTACTTGTATAGGTAACTCTGGGCCACTCTTACCGGAAATCAGCAAAACTATCAATGAGAATTCGTTAGTTGTGGCTGCAGTACTATCTGGAAATAGAAATTTTGAAGGGCGCATTCATCCCGACGTACAAAGTTCGTACTTAGGATCGCCACCTTTGGTTGTAGCCTATGCCTTAGCTGGTACCATGGATATTGATTTTAGTACAGAACCTTTAGGTACTGACAAAAACGGCCAACCAGTATACCTGCGCGATCTATGGCCTAGCAAAGAAGAAATAGCAGAGATTGTACATAAACATTTACAGGCCAAGATGTTTACAGACAAATATAATTCTGTCTTTACAGGTAATGCGGAGTGGAATGCATTAAGCACATCTAAAAGCGATCTATTCGCATGGGATCCGAGTTCCACTTATGTGCGTAATCCTCCCTACTTTACAAATATGAGCAGAACGCCTGCACCAATTAAAAATATTGCCAATGCGAAAGTGTTAGCTATGCTTGGAGATTCAGTCACAACTGATCATATCTCGCCGGCCGGTGCGATTAATGCTAATTCCACAGCCGCACGCTATTTAATAGAACATGGTGTTGAACCTAAAGATTTCAATTCCTATGGATCAAGGCGTGGCAATCATGAAGTGATGATGCGTGCAACGTTTGCTAATATGCGTTTAAAAAATTTACTACTTCCAAGTACTATAGGCGCTTTTACGATTTATTTTCCTACTAATACGCAAATGACTATTTTTGATGCTGCGATGCAATATAAGCAAGATGCAACACAACTTATCATTTTAGCTGGCAAAGAATACGGATCTGGCTCTTCACGCGATTGGGCTGCTAAAGGACCAAAACTGCTTGGCATAGATGCCGTTATCGCAGAAAGCTATGAACGGATCCACAGATCAAATTTAATTGGCATGGGGATTTTGCCGTTGCGTTT
>DALYEH010000048.1:1241-9267 GCA_031972715.1 Gammaproteobacteria bacterium
AAAATATTGCGAAATTAGGTCTTAATGGAACTGAAAGTTATAGTATAGATCTAAGCAATCTTGCGCCTTTAAAAGAAATTAACGTTGCTGCCACAAGCAGTGACAAAATCACAAAGAATTTTACTGCCATCTGCTGTATCTATACGCCTAAAGAGCTTGAATATTTTGTGCATGGCGGAATATTACAATATGTTTTAAGACATTTACTCTGAGGATAAAAATAATGCATATCATTACCACACAGTCTAGAAAAGAATCTGACAGCATGGGTGAAGTTAACATTCCTGGGGATGCGCTGTATGGAGCACAAACACAGCGCGCGGTAAACAATTTTCCTATAAGTGGCATACCTATGCCACGCACTTTTATTAGGGCTTTAGGGTTAATTAAAGCAGCAGCCGCCCATGTAAATGCTGATCTAGATTTGTTGCCGAATGAAATGGCAAAAGCCATTGAGAATGCAGCAAATGAAGTAGCGCAAGGCACATATGACGCACAGTTTCCCGTAGATATTTTTCAATCAGGTTCAGGCACTAGTAGCAATATGAATGCGAATGAAGTAATTGCACATGTTGCTGCATTTAATTTCAAGGGACAGATACATGCTAATGACCATGTGAATATGGGGCAAAGTAGCAATGACGTAATCCCCGCAGCAATTCATATTAGCTGTTGTTTGCTTATACGCGAAGAATTACAACCAGCCTTAAAATTACTGTTAGAAACTTTAAACAAGAAAGCAGTTGAGTTAACTGATGTTATCAAAACCGGCCGCACACATCTTATGGATGCGTTGCCTATAACCTTCGGACAAGAAATCGGTGGTTGGGCTGCACAGTTGCAACAAAATATAGAAACGTAGCTTTGAAAATCTACGTAAGTTACCATTAGGCGGTACGGCGATAGGCACTGGGGTTAATACCCACAAGAAGTTTTCTAAGAAAATCTGTCAACGTCTGAGCAATGCCACACATATAGATTTTACCCCAATGGATAACTTATTTGCTGGTATCAGCTCACAAGATACGGTTGTAGAATTCTCGGCACAAATGCGCAACACTGCGATTATTTTAAATAAAATCTGCAATGATTTACGTTTAATGAACAGCGGACCATTGTCAGGACTAAATGAGATTGTGTTACCAGCTCTGCAGCCCGGCAGCAGCATTATGCCTGGTAAAGTAAATCCAGTAATACCTGAAGCCGTAATGATGATTTGTGCACAAATTATGGGTAATGATTTGACCATTGCTATTGGCGGGCAATCTGGAAGTTTCCAACTTAACACCATGCTACCCATCATTGCCTATAATGTGTTACAAAGCATACATATTTTAGCCAGCGGCTGTACAATTTTATCTAAAGAGGCTATTGCTGGTTTTAAAGTTAACTTAGATACAATTAATCTACAATTAGTCAAAAATCCTATCCTAATAACCGCCTTAAATAAGCTTCTAGGCTATGAATTAGGTGCGAAAATTGCTAAAAAGGCTTATGATGAAAAACGTTCAATTAAAGACGTTGCAAAAGAGTTTACGCAAATTTCTGATGAAGAACTAACCCGTTTGCTAGATCCACAACGCCTGACTGGTAAAGGCGATTAGTTTTAACAAAGTAAGGAACTTATATGAAGCATAACAAGACTTTAATTTTATCCCTCTGTCTACCTGCCATGCTTGCATGCGGCAGTGTATATGCAGATACTGCGCCTAAAACTGATCTAGACAAGGTTAGCTACAGCTTAGGTGTAAAAACAGCGGAAAATTTTAATGCCCAACAAATCAAAATTAACCCACAACAATTTAATAACGGCATTAATGATGTCCTAAACAAGAAAAAAGTTTTAATGTCCGAAAGCGAAATACAAAAAGTACTGACTAAATTCCAGGAAGAACAAATAGCTTTACTTTCCAAGCGAGAAAAAATTATGGCTAGCGACAATTTAGCAAAAAGCAAAAAATTTTTTGACGAAAATAAAAGCAAACCCGGTGTGCATACTACCGACACTGGCCTACAGTATATTGAGATCACCTCTGGCAAAGGCAATTCTCCAAAACCAACTGATTATGTAAAAGTTAATTATCGTGGCACACTGTTAGACGGCACTGAATTTGATAGCTCTTATGGGCGTAAGGAAGCGAATACTTTTCAAGTTGAAAATTTGATACCTGGCTGGCAAGAAGCACTGCAACTAATGAAGCCCGGCTCAAAATGGAAAATTTTTGTGCCTCCACAATTAGGTTATGGTACTAAAGGCGCTGGTCAAGTAATTGAGCCAAACTCTGCTTTAATTTTTGAAATAGAATTAATTGAAGTGAAGCCTAATGCCTAATGGTGCACATCTCTGCAGTATTACAATTACTAGAGCAAGGCGCACTAAAGCCTGCTCTAGATCAATGCCTAGTTTTAATCCAACAAAACCCAGAGGATGCTGATGCGCAGCATTTACTGGGTTTGTTATATGCAAAAACAGGTGAAATTTATAAAGCGATCGATCATTTTAAGAAAGCTATTAATTTAGATCCACGCCAAGCCACTTATCATAATAATATCAGTAATGCTTATAAAATTATTGGTGATGCAGATCTAGCAATGAGACATTTGCATACTTCATTACAACTTGATCCCAATCACGCCGAATCATTTAATAACCTTGGCAGCCTTTATTATACCAAAGGCGCAATTAAGGATGCTCAACTTTACTTTGAAAAAGCAATACGTTTGAATCCAGCCAGCTATGAAGCACATTATAATTTGGCAAATTGCTACATAAAGCAAGATATGGTCTTACAAGCAATTACTCATTATCAAGCAGTGTTAAGGTTAAATGCTACACATAGTCACGCTCGCTTAAATTTAGCTATGTCCTATGTGCTGGTACATGACTATACACAGGCCCTACCCTTGCTGGAGGAAGCCGTACAAAACGACCCACAAAACGCAGAGTTACAGGGCCATTTAGCTGAAGCATTTTTAAATCTTGGTAATACTGAGGCAGCTTTAGAGCAATATAAACGTGCAATCGCATTGGATCCTGATCGTCCAGCCTGGCAACATAATCTCGGTGTATTATATTTGCGTGCCAAACAAACAGATTTAGCAAAGCAACATTTACAAATTGCGGTGCAGTTGCAGCCAGACAATAGTACTGCGCAGCATATGCTTGCCGCTCTTGAATCAAAGCAAGATATTAAAAATGCTCCAGCGGAATATGTGAAATTATTGTTTGATCAGTATGCTGGATATTATAACCAACATATGCAAAAAGAATTGCAATATAATGTGCCTCAATTTATGCGCCAGGCAATTAATAAATTTGTCACAGAGCACACAACCCAACAATATATACTTGATCTAGGCTGCGGTACTGGATTATGCGGGATTTATTTCCGCGATTTAGCACGCTTTGCAGTTGGTGTAGATATCTCCCCTGCTATGCTTGTAGAAGCTAAAAACCTAGGCGCCTATGATGCCTTATGCTGTTGCAACATACTAGAAACTATACCTGGTATGCAGCAAGAATACTTTGACATAATACTGGCTGCAGATGTACTAGTGTATATAGGTGAATTAGAGCGCATGTTTGAAATAGTTGTTTCCGCATTAAAACCATCCGCTTTGTTTGCGTTTACCATTGAGGTACAAGATCAAAACACAAGTTTTATATTGCAACCCTCTGGACGCTTCGCACATGCACTCAATTATATTAGAAATTTAGCGGCTATGTACAATCTACAAATAGAAATTAGTGAAAGTATCATACCACGCAGGCAAGAAGGGCAACCTATATCTGGACATTTATTTGTATTACGTAAAACTAGTGCTGCTTACTCAATACATTAAATAAGCGATCATATTGATTATCTGTATTCCATGCATACCACCCAGCCGTACTCGCATCCTCTAAGGCTTTAACTTGGCTGTGCACATGCCCATGTAATTGTTCTTCAGAAGCATGCACAACCGAATCAGCAGATGGTTCGAACCTTACTATGTTTTGACCTGTGCTTATAGACTCATTAAAATATGATCCTCCAAAGACATCAATATGCAGCTTTGCTCGATCACCGATTTTAGATTTAAACCAATTTATAACTCTATGTACATCTTCTGAATTGTGATCTGCTGGTGTGCTGCTATATGCATAACGTATATAATCCAATTGTATTTCCGCTGCGCCCAAATCAATAGCTGCCTTAACTAATCTATACCTCGAAACCCAATATGCCTCAGAACGCATATTTTCTGGCTCAGACCCAAAAGGAAATACTACTATTCTAGCTACATATTTGATGCCGGCGTTTTTGATTAGAATTAAATTCCGTTCATATTTGGCGGAGACAACATTTAAATCCACTATGAAGGTATTGATCCCGGCTTGAATAGAACGTTTGATCAAATATTGTAGATACTCGCGATCCTCTAGAGTAGGCTGTGATATATAGATGCCCTTGGTCGCACTATTAAACTGAGCCGTGCGTGGCAATTCGTAGCCCGCGGCTACAAAACTATAGCCACTATCTACGGTATTCGAGGCAAAAGCCAACCCCATGCAGCATAAGCTGCTGACCAGGAACATAATATATCTATGAATAGCCATAGTACGCCGACTCTTGTTATCTAACTAGTTTATCGGCTTGCGCAGGCAAAAGTTTTGTACAAAAAGGTACATTTTTGGCACTAGATGACATATAATTGTAGGCTGCATAAATTACCATACTCAAATAGGCCGCCATAGTCCTCAGGGCATTCTGGTGGCAAAGATTAACAAAGTAAACAGCAACAGATACAATAAAATTGAGCGATTTATATATAGCAATAAGCAAATTGGAGAGTGAATATGACCTCAAATTCTGATTTGCGCAGAGTAATCTCACAGCAATACACTGCTGGCTTTAGTACTGATATAGAATCTGAAGCTGCTCCTCCTGGTCTAAACGAAGACATAATTCGCTTGATCTCTAGCAAAAAAAATGAGCCAGCCTTTATGCTGGAATTTAGGCTTAAGGCATATAAGCATTGGCTGACATTAAAAGAACCTACTTGGGCTAAGGTCTCGTATCCTAAGATTAATTATCAAGACATAGTCTATTATTCCGCACCCAAACAAAAGCCAAAAGTGAATAGTTTGGATGAAGTAGACCCTGCGCTGCTGGAAACCTATGCAAAATTGGGGATCCCTTTACGAGAGCAAGAATGGTTAGCCGGGGTAGCTGTAGATGCTGTATTTGATAGCGTTTCAGTTGCAACCACCTTCAAAGAAAAACTAGCGGAAGCAGGTGTAATATTTTGTTCAATCTCTGAAGCTATTCAAAAGTATCCTGATTTAGTGAAACAGTACATAGGCAGTGTTGTCCCTTATAGCGACAATTTTTTTGCTTGTCTAAATTCCGCTGTATTTACTGATGGATCTTTCTGCTATATACCTAAAGGCGTACGTTGCCCTATGGAATTGTCAACATACTTTAGAATAAATGCAGTAGCTACAGGCCAGTTTGAGCGCACCTTAATAATTGCGGAAGACAATAGTTACGTTAGCTATTTAGAAGGATGCTCAGCACCAATGCGAGATGAGAATCAATTGCATGCTGCAGTGGTAGAATTAATTGCTTTAGACAATGCGCAAATAAAATACTCAACTGTACAAAACTGGTATCCTGGCGACAAAGATGGTAAAGGTGGCATTTACAATTTTGTTACCAAACGCGGCCATTGTAGAGGTAGTAATTCTAAAATTTCTTGGACCCAAATTGAAACCGGATCTGCGATTACCTGGAAATATCCAAGTGTAATTTTACAAGGCGATCATAGTCGTGGTGAATTTTATTCTGTAGCTTTAACAAACAATTTTCAGCAAGCAGACACAGGCACTAAAATGATACACATTGGTGCTAATACTTCTAGCATAGTAATTGCCAAGGGTATTGCTGCTGGCAACAGTAGCAATACTTTTAGAGGGTTGATTGATGTTAGCCCCCGCGCAGCTAAAGCAAAAAATTACACGCAGTGTGATTCGTTATTGCTCGGAGACAAGTGCGGCGCGCATACTTTCCCAACTGTAAAAGTGAAACATCCGCAGGCAAATATTGCGCACGAAGCCACTACTACCAAAATCCGCGATGATCAATTGTTTTATTGTCGCCAACGCGGTATAGCTGAGGAAGATGCCATTGCGTTAATAGTAAATGGTTTCTGCAAACAAGTTTTTCAGGAATTGCCCATGGAATTCGCTGTAGAAGCACAAAAATTACTGGCTGTAAACTTAGAAGGAGCCGTTGGATGACCCCTATTCTAAAAATAAATAACTTGGTTATCTCCGTAGAAGATAAAGAAATATTAAAAGGCTTAAATTTAACCATCAACCCTGGTGAAGTACATGCAATCATGGGGCCAAACGGTTCTGGAAAAAGTACTTTAGCAAATACTCTAGCACGCAACGAGAATTATAAAGTTGTGCAAGGTGATATTGCATATAATGGAAAAAGTATTTTAGATTCTACCCCTGAAGAGTGCGCACGTGAAGGTATGTTTTTAAGTTTTCAATATCCTGTCGCGATCCCTGGGGTGACAAATGTGCAATTCTTAAAAGCATCAGTGAATGCTGTTTTTAAACATCAAAATAAGCCAACCTATGATGCTGTTGAATTTTTGCAATTAGCCAAAGAGAAAATGGCTTTGTTGCATATGGACCCTGACTTCTTATATCGCCCTATCAACGAGGGGTTCTCTGGTGGCGAAAAGAAGCGTAACGAGATATTACAAATGTTGCTCTTAGAACCGAAATTAGCAATTTTGGACGAGACTGACTCTGGTTTAGATGTAGACGCCTTACGTGATGTTGCTAGTGGCGTCAATACATATCGTAATGTGAACAAATCAATCCTTTTGATTACGCATTATCAAAGATTACTAGACTATGTTGAACCTGATTTTGTACACGTGATGGTAGATGGAAAGTTAATCTATTCTGGTGATAAAACTTTACCACATGAAATTGAAGCTAAAGGGTATGGTTGGATTAAAGAACAGGCGGCCACTTAATGCAAGCAGTACTTTCAACTGATTCTAGTCTAGTTTTTGTATGGCATGATAATGCTGGTCAAGCATTGCCTAGCATGAGTGACAATTTACAAGCTAAGGTCGACACCTCAGGCTTCACGATTAATATATCTGCCGAGGCTGATATTCCTGAGACCATTATTATTTTTAATAGTACAGGCAGCCAAAGCTCTGCTCGCAATACTATTAACATTGGTGCAGGCGCTAAAGTGCAGATCGTAGAATATTTAATGAGCGATGATAATAATGCTAGCAACAATATCGCCACGGTCATTAATTGTGCCGACAGATCACAGCTTAAGCATTGCATATTGCATCATGCTGCCGAGTCCGCAAATATAACTCAGCAGTCAACAACTCATATTAAGCAACAAGCATACAGCAATGTTTTTTCCAATGTTTTCGCTTTTGGAGGCAAAACAAGTCGTGTTGAATTAGCAATTTCTTTAGAGGGCACAAATGCTACATGCAATGCAGGATATTTAGCCTATACGCACGGCACAGAAGCACACAATGTAGTTTTAAAGATTGATCATTGTGTACCACATTGTAATAGCGCGAGCCTTGCTCGAGCTGTACTAAAAGATCAATCCAGTACTGACTTTGTAGGGCGCATAGAAGTACATCCTGATGCACGTAAAAGCTTTGCTGATTTACAGATTAAAAATATTTTATGCTCACCTAAAGCACAGGCCAACAATCGCCCTGAATTAGAAATTTATAATGATGATGTGCATTGTAGCCACGGTTCAAGCACTGGTCAGATCAATGAAGAAGCTTTGTTCTACATGCGTTCGCGTGGTTTAGATGAAGAACAGGCTACTGCCATGATTATAGATGGTTTTATTCAGCCAGTTATTGAAAGTTGCACTATTCCTGCAATCGCAGATTTTGTACGCAAACATATCAAGGAACGCTAATGGCAGCTGACGTGTCTCACATTCGCAAAGACTTTCCAACCCTACAC
>DALYEH010000049.1:0-9191 GCA_031972715.1 Gammaproteobacteria bacterium
GGAGAAGATGACAGCAATATCTTATCGCAATTGCGCAATAGTCAACACTCTATCATCCCTGTATACAGAGATGATATAGACGAGATATATGGTGTGCTACATATGCGTAAAGCCATCACCAACATTCTGGCTGAAAATCAGTTTACCAAGCCCATGCTTTTAGAATTACTTGAAAAACCATACTTCATTCCAGAAGGAACATATCTGCATACGCAATTGTACAACTTTCAACGCAATAAAAATCGCTTTGGGTTAGTGGTCGATGAATATGGTGACATTCTAGGTTTGGTCACTTTAGCAGATATCTTAGAAGAGATAGTCGGTGAGTTTTCCCCAGATTTAGCATTTAACTCGCGCATAGTGCCGCAAGCTGATAACACTTACTTACTTGATGGCAGCTTAAACGTACGCTATTTAAACCAAACCATGGACTGGGATTTGCCTCTAACCAATTCTAAAACTGTTAGCGGCATGATCATAGAATATTTAGAACTAATACCTACTAGCAATACATGCGTGTTGATTAATAATTATCCTATTGAGATACTTGCAGTGCAGGACAATATGGTAAAAACTTGTAAAATCGGGCCTAAACTACATATCCCTGTCTTAGATAAAGATCTAAACTAAGCTGCAGCAATAGCCAGGGCTAGAGAAGATGCATCAATATTGCTTCTAGCTACTATATCGAAGGCGCGCGCTATTTTACCATGCTGCATTAGCAACGTTCTAGAACCATAATTCAAAGCGTATTCCATATTATGCGTGATCATTAAGGCTGTACGCTGTTCCTCGCGTACTAAACGTGCTGCAATGGCCATAACCTGATCAGCACTCTTTGGATCAAGCGCTGCTGTTATTTCGTCTAGGAGTAAAATCTTGTAGTCAGCGATTATAGCCATAATTAGACTAAGGGCCTGTCTTTGCCCACCAGACAAATTTCCTACGATATGATCTAAACGCTTTTCCATTTGCATATCTAGCTGGGATAATTTGTCTTGAAAAAAAGCACGCCGCGTCTTGGAACTAGATAAGCCTAAGCCTCTGACTTTACCTCGCATGTAAGCTACATTTAAATTCTCTTCTACAGTCATGTTAGCTATTGTGCCAATACGCGGATCCTGCATTACTAAAGATACTAAAGCAACACGTTGTGTGCTGTTTTGTGCTGTCACATCTTGCGTATCTATATATATTTTTCCAGCATCAGGTTGTATATTGCCAGCGATTGTATTAAATAAAGTCGACTTGCCACAACCATTGCTGCCAACAATCATGACAAATTCCCCTGCACTAACAGACAAATTTACTTTCTGCAATACTTTGCACGCTAAAGGAGTGTCTTTACTTAAAGTAACTTCTATATTGTTAAGCTGTAACATTCTGCACCTGCCGTCTTTTTATAGTTGGCACAGCCATTACTGCAACTACCAACACACCAGTTATCAAATTTAAATCTTGCGTTTGCAAGCCTAGCCATTCGCTATGTAATGCCGCAGCAACAAGTAATCTATACACTATAGAGCCTAGAATACAGGCTAAGATGCTAAGCCAGATATTGCGCGTAGCAAATAATTTCTCACCAATCATCACGCCTGCCAGCCCTATTATGATAGTGCCTGTACCTTGTGAAACGTCAGCAAATCCTTGTTGTTGACTAAACAAAGCACCGCTAAAGGCTATTAAACCATTACTAAGCATCAAGGCTACAAGTGTCATACTAGAAATGCCTATGCCACAATTTTGCGCTAAGCGTGGATTTTGTCCAACGCTTCGTAGGGCCAAACCAAAATCAGTGTTTAAGATAAAACTCACTATTGCCCAGATAAACACACCAAGCATACACAGTACTAGTAAATTATTTGCGTAATCAAATATTGTAAATGTGTCGATTAAAGCTATATTTGGCATACCCTGCATAACTTTCAAATTAATTGAATACAACATAAATGCCATGAGGATCCCAGCGAGCAGATTGGTCATTTTAAAATAGTGATGCAAGGCCCAGGTCCCTAAGCCAGCTGCTGCGCCTGCTGCACCTGCACTCAACAAAGCAAGCACAGGATTGCAACCTGCTTTGATGCACATAGCAACAACTGCTGCACCTAGCACAAAACTGCCATCACAAGTTAAATCAGGAAAGTCTATAATTCTAAAAGTTAAATAGATCCCTATAGCTACAAGGCCAAATATAATTCCCAATTCTACACAACTGATTAATTCAAACATGCTCATGCCGGCTTACCTATGATTTTTGCTTTGGCTGCAATGCTGGAGGGAATATCTATACCTAATTTCTTAGCCACTGCCGCATTTATAACTAGTTCCGTCTGCGCTGGCAATTCTATAGGCAAAGCATTTATATCAGCACCTTCTAATACCTTCACTATCATAGCGCCAGTTTGTTGTCCTAAAGCATATTGATTTGGACCCAAAGCAGCTAATGCTCCTAGAGCAACGGCATCAGTATCGCTAACGTATACAGGGACCTTTCCTTGCATCGCAGCAAGTACTATGCTTTGTAAACTACTTAATGCTGTATTATCGTTACAAATAAAAACTGCATCGGTACTAGCCGCCAATTTTTTTGTTGCTTGTACTGCATCAGTTGTTTTAGTAATAGCTTGCTTTTGTAATTTTATGTGCATGCTATTACAAACATGTTCTAATTGTTGCACAATCTTTACTGATTTAATTTCGCCTGGATTGTAAATGATCCCTATACTTTTTAGGTTTGGTTGCAAGACCTTCATTAATTCCACCTGGGGCTGCATTGGCACAAAATTTGAGATCCCGCTTATGTTGCGCATATTATTATCATTTGCTGATGCTAGTTTTGCGCTTACTGGATCGGTCACGGAACTAAAGATTAATTTAATACGATTTGCCTGTGTATATTTCACAAACCCTTGTGCAGCCATAGTACCAACACCCACTACCACTGATGGTTCTTGTGCAATAAATTTATTTGTGATTTGCATGGCAGTCGCGGAATTTGCTTGTGCCGATTCAACCCGCAAAATCAAATTCTCACCAGGTACATAACCTTTAGCTTTTAGTGTATCTATTATACCTTGCGTAGTCTGTTGTATGGCTGGATGATCGGCTACTTGTAGTATTAAAATTTTTGGCATATTCGCTGTAGCTGACTGTGCAGATACCAAGCCACAACTACACAAAGCAATGCACATTATTATAATATTTAGAAACTTCATTCTGTTTTCCTGGTTTTAATTTTATTTAGTACAGATCTATAACCATGATAAGGCTCGTCTTTCAAAAATCTTGCGACCCGTCCAACGGTAGTAATACTCGCCCCAGTCGCTGCATGAATATCCCGATACGATAGATCTCCAGCATCTAGCAGCTGGCATACGCGCCAACGCTCCATCAAAGCTCCAATTTCTTGTGGCGTGCATAAATCTTTGAAAAAGTTTAAGACCTCTTCTTTTGATTCAAGTAACAAGATTGCTTCATACAAATCTAGATTAGGCTTGGTATCTGGCATGTTTACTGACTCTTTGTACTACTGTAGTAGCATGGTAACACAAGACAAGCTCAGACTCAAACAAACCTCACACATTTGTTAGTTGATCTACTATTTGATTGCGTGCTTGATACCTTTTACAGCCAAGATTTCCATTGCCGGAGTCCTGTCGCCATTGCAGGAAATCATGCGCGGCGCGGGTAACATATAGACTTTGAATTTAAGATCCATGTATAACTCCTTAATACGCGGCGTGGCTTGATTTGATGCCACTACCGGGCCAGGATGTTTGTATAGCCAATGTGCTAAACGTACCTGATCAGCCCATGTAAAATCTTGGGCATTATAACGCGTGAACTCTACATCATAAGGTGGATCAGCATAAATAAATTCGTCTCCTTTTAATTTCAACTTATTAAAATCACCATGCTTGAATTGCCATTTTTGTAATATGCTCTGATATTCTAAAAAATTAGCTTTGTATTTAATACTGCTGTGTTGCCCAAATGGGACATTAAACAACCCGCTGCTATTAAACCTGCACAAACCATTAAAGCCAGTACGAATTAAATAATAAAACAATTCAGCAGATTCTTTGGTATTATGCTTTTCTTCTGTAATTAATTGATTAAATTTTTCGCGCATAGCATAAAAAAAATCTGCTTGATTTTTTAATGGCAAAGAAATATGCAATCCCTTACGCACGTGCCTATAAAAATTAATTAAATGTGGATTAGCATCATTCAACAAAGCTTGTTTTGGGTCCAAGCCCAAAGCTACAGCCATCCCCCCTGTAAATGGCTCAACTAATTTGTGCGCACTATATGGTTGCCAGATTTCAGAGAGTACTGGTAAAAGCCAGCGCTTGCCACCCGCCCATTTGATGAGTGGTTTCACGTTTACTCCTTCAGATAATCAGGAGGGGAAATATCATCTATTAAAGGATTATTATTATTTGGAATAGCAGGAATATCATAACGCTTACTAAGCATCAATGAATTTTCTGGTAATTTTAATGGAGCTAATTCTCTTGCGTCAGTATAATCTGTAGAATCGCATCCAAATCTACAATTTAAAGATTGACATCCTATCAATAATAAACTGCTAAGAACACAGATAATCTTTAGTGTTTGTTTGTAGTTAAGTTTCATCTTCAGTAGTTGCCTTCAATATTGTTTCATGCGCATTTATATTTATGCCGGCCTTTTCAAGTGCGTTTAATACCATACTATGCAAAGGTGCCGACAGTGTAGTCAGTGGCAAACGAATACCACCAGGAATTTTACCAAGATTATGTAAGGCCCATTTTGTTGGGATAGGGTTTGTTTCACACATTAACGCTGTATGCAATATAGTTAATTGCTCATTAACCGCGTCTGCAGTTTCAAAATCACCATCTAATGCCGCTGCACACATTTTTTGCATTAATTCTGGCGCAACATTGGCGGTTACGGAGATAACACCATGTCCACCTTTACGCATAAACTCTACAGCACTACTGTCATCACCGCTAAGCAAAACAAATCTATCTCCAGTTAACGCTTTTATTGCATCAACCCTTAATATATCGCCAGTTGCCTCTTTAATCCCCGCTATATTATTGATATGCGCCAAACTTGCTAAAGTGGCAGGCTGTAGATCACAACCAGTACGTTTAGGTACGTTATATACAAAAATAGGTAATGCTGTACTTTCTGCCACAGCTTTATAATGCTCATACAAGCCATGCTGTGTAGGACGATTGTAGTACGGGGTCACTACCAAACACGCATCAACACCACAACTGGCAGCCAACGCTGTTTCTTGTACAGTACTTGCAGTGCAGCTAGTGCCAGTACCTGCATACACAGGAATTTTCCCCTCTACAGTTTCTACCGCAACATTTAGTAAATCTATTTTTTCAGCTGTAGTTAGGGTAGCGCTTTCTCCAGTAGTGCCGCTCACTACTATGCCATTAGTGCCTGCTTGTAAGTGCCAAAGAATTAAATTTCTAAAGCTATCTAAATGTATTGCACCTGTAGAATCCATAGGCGTGACCAGTGCAACAATGCTACCCGCAAACATATTGGCCCCTTTTTATATAGTATTTTGCTGATCATACGCAGAATTAATTTCAAGCACAATATTTAATACCGCGGATAGTAATTCTAAGCTTCACATATTAGTTACTAAACTAAGATATCTAAATTTTACCCATGCTCCATATACTCAGGCTAGGCACAAAATAACTCTGGCGAATTGCAGAAAATTTGTTAGAATAGCTTTGCCCTGTAAAAATCAGAAAAAACGTATACAGAAGAACAATAATTAGTTGCACAAATAAATAGTAGAATAATCCATGCCTACAGATTTAAATAGTTACCTAGTACTTACTGCCTTAGGGCCGGATCAAGACAATTTGGTAACAAAGTTAACTCAACATATAACTAACTGCGGCGGTAATATCTTAAATACACGTATGACCACGCTTGGCAGTGAGTTTGCGGTTATGCTTTTAATTGAAGGCAGCTGGAATGCTATAGCTAAGATTGAAGCCAGCCTGCCCGGTATAGATCAAAAATTAGGTATTAGCACATCCGTGCGTCGCACAACTCCTAAAGAAAAACACAAAAAAACCATACCATACGTGATGCACGCTGTAACTAATGACCGCGAAGGGATCTTAAACGATGTAGCGCAATTCTTTGCTAGGTTAAATATTAAAATTGAAGATATTCACGCACAAACATATTTAGCACATACAGGCATAAGAATGTCGGCCTTAACTGTAAATGTAAATATTTCAGTCAACACGCATCTGCCAACCTTACGCGAAAAGTTTATGCTCTATTGCGATGCAATCAATTTAGATGCAGGGCTAGAACCTTTGCGCGATTAGCTTTTGCGTTTCACATGGTGCTGCTTAGGCCATGCATTAATAATTGCTTTCACTAATGTTGCAAGTGGTATAGCAAAAAATACACCCCAGAAGCCCCATAAAGATCCAAAAACCAAGATTGCAATAATAATTGCAATAGGATGTAAATTCACTGCCTCTGAGAATAATAGCGGCACTAAAATTCCACCATCCACTAATTGCACGAATGTATAGGAGTACAACATTAAAGCAAATTCGCCAGTCAAACCACCTACAAACCCATATTGAAAATAGCCAACCAAGACTACTGGTATTGTGACTAGCACTATACCCACGTATGGAATTACAACTGACAAGCCAACTAGTACAGCTAACAACACCTGATAACGTAAATCAAAAAATAGAAATACTAGATAAGTGAAAATTGCTACGATAACAATTTCTAAAATCTTGCCACGAATATAATTTCCAACCTGATCATGCATTTCATACCAGATCTTGCGCATCAAACCTCGCTCTTCTGGCAAAAAGCGCTTAAACCAATTTAAGATCAACTTATGATCGCGTAAAAAGAAAAATACTAACAATGGCACTAAAATGATATATATGATCCAGGTTAAAAGACCCGGAATTGATGCTAATGAAAAACTAACCGCGCGTTTCGCAACATCTTGTGTCTCATCTGATATAGAGACAAGCATATTTTCCAACAAATCATCATTAACATAGGCATGCTTTGCAAGTATAAAATCTGCTATAGCGGTTTTGCCATTTTGAATTATGGCTGGAGTTTCTGACACTAAATTCATACATTGACGCCATAATAATGGCAACAAATACAATAGAGACGCTATAAACAAAATTATGAATGCTGTGAACACTAACCAAAACGCTACTGTAGGCGCTACTTCATATTTTTGCAGTAGACTTACCCACACCTGCAAAAGTATTGCTATACCAATACTTACAAACACTGGTGTTAAGATCCCGCCAAACACTTTGATGGTAAAAAATCCTGCCACCAAGAGTACAATCAATAGAATTGCTTCTGGATCAGAAAGATAACGATCCACCCAGGATCTAAGAACGTTTACCATGTGCTCTCCGTGACCTACAATGTCTTGTTGTTTCAACACCAGTGCAACAAACTTAATAAGGTGTTATAGGACTTACTTTCTATGCTGCAATAGGTAGTAAAATTTATCACCTTCCTGCCATGATTGTAGCAAGAGATGACCCGTCTGTCTGACGAAAACCATACAATCTACATGATAGCTTGGATCAGTCACAATGACTAACAGCTTCTCTCCATTAGTTAGCTTGCTTATTGATGATTTAGTGCGTATAATTGGTTGTGGGCAACGCATTTTGCTTACATCAAGTAATAGGTCGTAATGCATGTCAAATCCCGCTAATATTTATGATAGAATGTTCTCAAACTATGAGTTGGTATGCAACTGCTATGAAACAATTTAGGCAACTATTTTACTTATTTTGTATAGTTTGCAGCTTAGGTCTGCAGCAAAATCTCTGTTTTGCGCATCTGCCTGATTTGGGCAATGAATTTCGCTCCGTACTGCCTGTAGAAAAAGAACGCTTGATGGGTGAAATGATGATGTGTGATATACGAGCCGCTGGACTCGCCCATCCAGATCCATTAATCCAAGAATACATTCAACACATAGGTAATCGCTTAACTCCATATATGTCTATGCCATATGGGGATATGCAAATTAAATTTTCAGCCATAAACGATAAAACCGTCAATGCGTTCGCCTTCTTTGGCGGACACGTGGCAGTACATTCTGGTTTAATCCTCGCCAGTGAAACAGAAAGTGAATTAGCAGGCGTCATGGCGCATGAGTTAGCACATATATCGCAACAACATTCAATTCGGATGATGGCTGATAGCAAGCGTTTGATGCCAATCACGATTGCTGAATCAATAGCGGCGATAGCTATAGGCGTACCGGAATTAGTGTTCCCTGCCTGGGCTAACCATGCGCAGAAAATGTTGAATTATTCGCGTAGCTTTGAGCATGAAGCTGACCGTATAGGCTTACAAATTTTACATAATGCGCATTTTGACCCCCAGGGTTTACCCAATATGTTAGATCGCATGAGTATACAAACACGTTTTCACAATATGCCGCCTGAATACTTAATGACCCACCCTTTATTTGAATCTAGACTTTCTGATTTGCGTAATAGAGCGAATAGTTTTGTTTTCAAGCAAAAAGCTAGCTCAAATATGTATCATTTGATTAAGGCACGTCTCACAGTACAAGCAGCCACTAACTTACAACATTTTCTTGAAGATCATGAACAGGTTTTAAACACACAACGCTATAAGAATAAATTAGCGGCTGATTACACATATGCATATGCATTATTATTGCACGGTAAAACTGCGCAAGCTTGGAAGGAATTATCACCTTTGATTGCGGCATATCCTGATAATTTAATTATTCAAATCACTGCAGCTGAGATCGAAGCACAACAGCATAAAGCTAGTGCAGCATTGCAACGAATGCAACATTTACAAACACTCTACCCAGATAGTAAAGCTGTATTATTACAATACGCTACCCTTTTAACATCGGTTAAGCAGCCGAAGTTAGCGCGTGATGTTCTCAAAAATTATGCAGCTTTACATATACCCGAACCGCAATATTATGAATGCGTGCGTCAAACAGAGGGTATGCTTGGCAATCAGATAGGCGTGTACGAAGCAAACGCCGAATGGTACGTTTTACATGGCGATCTGTATTCAGCTTTTAAACAATTAGATCTTGCCTTGGAACATAAAGCAGCAGATAAAAAAATCAAAGCTAGATTGCAAAAACG
>DALYEH010000050.1:0-9033 GCA_031972715.1 Gammaproteobacteria bacterium
GCATGGATTATTTTTTACTATCCTTGCCTTCATGATGTCCGTGCGCGTCTTTGTCTTTACCCTCAGCTGCTGCTGCGCCTGGTGCTGCGGCGGCAGGTGTACCTGCTGCGGCTGCTTCGGCAGCGGCGGCTTCAGCTGCTGCGGCAGCGGCGGCTGCTTCTTCTGCTGCTTCTTCTTCATCCAGCTTGCTCTGACGTGGTAAATGTACGCTAGCCACAGGTAAGTCGTGTCCTAAGGTCAACTGCACAACTTCTACGCCGGCAGGCACTTTTACATACGGCAATAAATTCAGGCAAATTATTGGCTTGACAACGAATTTCTATATCAGCCATTAAGTGATTTAAAATACCGCCATTTTCCACGCCTGGGCAGGTATCTTCGCCTATGAAATGTAATGGTACGCGCATAGTGATTTCATCAGTTTCTTTAACACGTAAGAAATCTAAATGTAGGATCTGCGCTTTGTAAGGGTGGCGCTGTACATCACGCAATACCACTTTTTGCTTTTTGCCACTGACATTAAGCGTAAGTATATGTGAATATACCGCTTCATTTTCTAGGGCTTTGAACACTAAACGTTGTTCCAGTAGGATAGAAGTAGCAGCTTCACCACCACCATACACTACACCCAAAACTTTTTCAGCACGACGTAGGCGGCGGCTCGCACTCTTCCCCAAGTCATCGCGCTTTTGCGCTTCAAATTCAAAATTTGCTACAGACATTGTAGTACTCCAGTTAATATGACTAATTGCAGAGGGCCTCCGCGACCAGATAACCCTCATTAAGGGCGACATTATACCGTAATCAGGCAGAGATTTACAATAAATGTGCTGAGTTAGATCTTAAACTAAGTTGGTAAGCTTAAAAAAACCGCTAGGATTAGCTAGCGGCTTTTGAGACTAATCGCGTTATTTAAAGCGCGATTCTAGGACCTCAAGGTTACTGCCATAAAGCGGCATATACTTTTGAGCCAAATGATGCTTTGTCGGCTTGAGTATCTTTCTGTAGTTCAGCGCTCAGAACCGGACCACCGTTATTTGTAGGGCCATTATAGAGCTTGCGCACAAAAGTTACGGGGTTATTTGGTAGGTTATTGTAGACAAAAGCTACCGGTCTGGAGTTTGCAGCGGAATCGTATGCATACGCAGCGGCATCATACATTACATCTGTAGCCCCTGTCGCAAAATTGTAACCATATCCGCTTATCGCCTGTACAGCTTGTTTACCTATAGTAATACCGGCGCTTAATACAGCTACTTCTTTCACTGTTTGCACAACAGCATCCGCAGATGGCAGAGCGAAAAGTGGGCGACCTGTTACTATGCGTAAAAGCACTTGCATTAGGATATACATGGTACCTACAGACTTTATTGTATTCAAAAAGCCTGCACCTAAAGCAAGCACATCAGATGTTTTGTCAGCGATTTGAAAGTAGGCTGCTTCTGATATATGTCTTGCTATAAAACCAGTAGGCCTGTTTTTGTTATCGATACCATTTTTGTCGATGCCGAAACGTTTACGTAGCGCATCCTTAGCCCATTCTTTACCTGCTTTAAAACCGGCGTCTGGAATAGCTTTGTTGGTACCCTCTAAAGCCTTAGATATCACTATACTGCCGATTAATGTTTCTTCGGTAAAGAACATTTTAATTAATTCGCCAGGAATAATTAAGGCTGGATTGAAAGCTTGTATAGCAGTAATGGAGACTGGTATGGCAATTTTACTAAACACATACCAGGCTGCAGAAACAGCTGATAAGTACCAAGCCAACCTATAGCGTTTTTAACTTCATCATACGCAAGACCTCCAAAGAATCTAGTCCAGCTTTTTTTGGGTTTTTCTGTATCTGCCTTTGGAGCTGCATCAGCATCATTAGCTGCAGGTATTTCATCAAGATTGTTTAGAATAGGAGCATCAGCTTTAGAACTGTCATCATTAGCTGCAGGACTTTGTTCATGAGGTGCTGCTGCATCTGCATTCGAAGCTGTAATTTGGTTAGAAACTGTGGTGTCTTCGTTCATTGTTTGGCCTTGTTGGCTCATGCCTGACATAAATCTCACTCCTCTGGTTGTTATTAAAAAAATATACTGATGATCACGCTAAAAGCGCATCTAGTCATTAAGCTTTTAGGTCGGGTTGCAACTAACATGTGCAGAATGTGTTGGTACTGATTCTGCATCTCTACCATACAATCTTTGCGCAATATAGGAGTTGCCAACACTACTGCTTACATAGCTCTTAAACTGTGTAACGTATGCAGCACCTTGAACTGCTCCTACATATATAGAATTAGCCGCGCTCTCAGCTTGCTCTTTTGCAGCATTGTATACATCTTGTGGGTTGCGTTCATGATTATTCGTTAATATGCCTAGGCTAAATCCTACATGCTTAACAATCTCTAAACCCAAAATTACAGCTGGCGCCCAAAACCTTAATAAACCAGAAACAAAACTTACATGCCCTTCTCTGGCGTCATTGTATGTAAGGTTCCATTTGAAATTGGCCATACTAGCCGCGAAAATAAAAGCAAAACCGTGTTGTACTAGTAGAGGCAAAGTATGGAAAGTGCCATTAGCAAGTGTATTAAGCACTACTATAGGGTACAGCGGTGCTCCGCCAAATACGAAGTTCACAACAGCAAAAACTGCAGCGGTAGTAATTAAGGCTTTAAATGATGCTAAGGCAAATTGGCCAATCGCTCTGCATAATCCAGGGAGCATGGGGACGAAGTTTTTTGCAGTGAGACTTAAAGCAGTCCAAGCTCCAGCAAGTAATCCAACTATCAGTTCGGGCAAATAAAATATTGAACCCAGAATTGATTTGACGCGTTGAACTTTTGACATGAATTCCTCCTACAAAGGCATGCTCACAATTGCACATGTTATGTGGCATGTCAATAGTAGTTAAGCGCAAATAAAACGTATGCAATCCGCAAATAAACCAGCGGCACAAATGCTCTCTAGTTTATCTTGCAGCACAGTATTAGTCTGGATGTGTATTGTGTTGGTTAACATGATTTTTTTACATGGTGCAGCCACTAACATACTGCTAGCACTCTCCTGTAGGAGTCCATGAGTAGCATAAACATATATTTTTTTTGCTTGATAAAGTTGTAAATGCTGTATTGCAGCACAAATAGTTTGCGCGCTATCGATTATGTCGTCTAACAAAATGCAGTTGTGATTCTTAATTTCTTGATCTGCAAACAACATTAGAGTTTGAATGTGCGAATGTCTTCTGCGTTTCACAATAAAAGCTAAGTTAGTGTTCAAATATGCTGCTAACCGCTCGGCCCTTTGTATCGCACCTATATCTGGTGCGACGATTAATGGCTTGTGTATGTCTTGTGCCTGAATGTGTGCACCAAACAAAACGTGTGGACTTAGATTATGTACGGAGCACTTAAATGCTTTTTGTAAGCGGGGCTGGTGTAGATCTAGGGTAATAAGGTGATCTATCTCTGCAGCATGCAGAATATCTGCGATAAGTGTTGTGCCCAGCTCCTGCCTGGAGTAGGCAAAGTAGGGCATCAGAGCGATTATGATTTTAGCGCCCGCTTTACGTATGGCCTTGGCCATTAAGCACAATTCTATGAGCTGATCGTGCACGTTCGTAGCAATTGGTTGCATGATGCATACATTATCGCTGCTAACTGCTGCTTTTAGCTGTATTTGTATCTCTCCGCCATGAAAACTAGCAAGGCTTACAGGTGATAGCTGTACGCGCAAAAGCGCAGCAATTCTTGCAGCCAGGGCATGCGTAGGTGTAGAGCTGAAAATTTGTGTTTGCATGGGGGATAAATGATGGCTGGGGTGCAAGGATTCGAACCTCGGAATGCCGGGATCAAAACCCGGTGCCTTACCACTTGGCGACACCCCAAACTGGAGGCCATTATGCCAACGGTAAGGCCGGCTGTCAAATCTTAGAATGGGCTATTATACAATTCTCGGCTAAGACTAATAGTTTGCTCGCGCATCTTGTTGCCTGTAGGATCAACTAAGACTTCATGTGCCAATGCTGAGCTAGTAGTATTGGTTTGATAGCGCAAATTAGGTTTAGGGGTATTGGCAATTTGCAGAGTTAACTGTGCAATTTCCTGAGCCTCTTGTCCAGTTTCAGATGCTTGAGTGTTCAGCTTGGTTTGCAAATTATGAGTGAAAGATTTATATCCAGGGAATTTGTTGATATTTTCAGCCATAATCACGTTTTTGACCCAATCGTTTTTAACCGCGCTTGGTTCAACGATAGCTACTTGGATATTCCATTGCGCCACCTCAGCCGCTACAGCTTCACATAAACCCTCCAGGGCCATCTTAGAGGCGGCATAAATGCCTAAGCCGGGCAAGGCGCGTAATCCAGCAGTGCTGCTGATATTGATTATATGCCCGCCTTGGTTGGCGCGCATTAATGGTAATGCTTCTTGCATTAGCAAAAATGGTCCTATCACATTGGCTTCCATTACATCGCGAGCCTGTTGTGCGCTTACTGTTTCTGTAGGACCCAAAACCGTGTAACCAGCGTTATTGATTAATACATCTAGACGCCCATCTTTAGCTTTGATTTGCTGCATCAATCCACGCACAGCGTTTTCATTAGTAATATCTACCTGGCGTGCGGTAACACCTTGCAACTGTTCGTGTTTTTGTGGTTCACGGCTTGTAACCCAAACATTCCAACCAGCATTTGAGAATTCAGTTGCTATAGCTCGCCCTGTACCGGATAGTCCTCCAGTAATCAAAACTGTCTTTTTAGTTGTAGTGCTAGCCGCAAATAGCGTGGCACTAGTAAAGGCGATTGCTATAAATGTTAGTATTTGTGTCCTTGAAGGTAAACGAGACAGCATAATTTAATCCTTGTGCATAACAAATGTGTGTTGAGTTATTAATACCCAGTTTAAGGTGGGTATGTCATTTTTGCCAGTTCTTGATGAGGATTTTAGCCTTAATCTGCCCATCAGTAATAGTCAATTTTTCGGGTAGCGAAACTGGAGCTAGATCTGCATAATTTTGGTATTCAATTAACCAACCATCCTGTTGTAAAGTTTGTAACTGATTGTAGCGGTCATAGGAAATGTTGGCAGGCGTTGAAATACTGGTTGCCATGCCTTTGAGCCAAGAACTTAATTGTGGCAGAGGTAAATTTTGCTCTAGCTGTACATCGGGGCTGGAACTAGCAATTACCTTAAATTGTTGTTGATTACCAGCAATAGTTATGGTGTCGCTGCTATACGGGCTATAAAAATGCACATTGAATTGGTCTTGTGTTTGCTGCCATTTAAAACTAGCAGTGATGTGTTCTTGGGAATTATCAATCGCGATACGCCCGGTGACTTCCCAACAGCTTAATTGTTGTAAGTATTCTAAGCGTTTGTATTTAGGCAGCTTACAACTTGGTGCGTTTGGTGTTTGCAAACAGCCAACAAGCACGGTAGTGCACAAGCAGAGAATTACAGTTGGTAGACATAGTATGCGCATGAATTATCACTCTATATTTGTAACAGCATTGTTAAGTGTAAGGGTTAGTATGCTTTTTGCAAAATATGCTAAGGGCTGTTATGCAGCTTGTACATAATCCTCACGATACATTTTTTAAAGATTCGCTATCGCAAGTGCAAATAGCTAAAGACTTTTTTAAATTACATTTGCCTGCAGTTGTAGCAGAGTTGATAGATTTTAACACACTGCAATTGCAATCTGGGAACTATGTAGATCAGTCATTAAAGTATGTAGCTTCTGATATACTGTACAAAGTTAACTATCTACACGCAGCAAATCCAGCATATATATACATACTAGTAGAACATCAATCCTCTATAGATATAAAGATGCCATTTAGGATATTGCGCTACATTGTATCTATTTGGAGTGATCATTACAAAAATAGCAAAAGCGATTTACTACCTTTAGTTATTCCATTAGTTTTTTACAATGGACCTCATAATTATACGGGACCAACAGATTTAAGAGCATTAATAGCGGCTCCAAATGTTTTAATAGATGAATTCTTGTTTAAACCTTTTAAACTGATAGATTTACACCAAATAGCAGACGAGGTGTTGCGTGAACATTATTGGTCTGGATTAATGTCATATGTTATGAAACATGCCTATGATCCAGAGATTTCACCTTGTATGCAAGATTTGTTATGGTTTATTGGCCAGCTACGTGCTGAAGGTGGTACCAATTATATAATTTCTGCGCTAAAATATTCTTTGGATAGAGCCAGGACAGAGCAACCTGAGCTGGTGTTAGCGGCTTTAAAAGCTGGATTAGATGAAGATGGAGGCATTATGGGTAGCCTAGCTGAATATATAGCTAATCAACACAAAGATACTTGGTTGCAGCAAGGAATGCAGCAGGGAATGCGGCAAGGAATGCAGCAAGGTATACAGAAAGGCGAAATTACATTTTTGCTGCATTTGCTTGAAAGCAAATTTAAAACTATCCCTGAATGTTATAAGCAAAAGATAGAACACGCCGCTCCTGATAGCCTTTTGCGTTGGGGCGCATTGGTTTTGCAGAGCGAGAGTTTAGAGCAGATCTTTGAGCACGAGAACGTTTAGACCCAGAACAGCAGGAAACCAAGAGCCTGTTCGTTTATTGCGCTTTAACTTTTGCTGGTTGCTGCTGCATCTTTTTTGGCTGCAACTCACCCAAGGGAATTTTCAACTTAGCAAGCGTGGCATGAATGGCTTGTGGATCTTGAGCCGATGCTAGGGCTTTGCGCCATACTTCTTTAGCTGCATCTTTTTTGCCAGAGCTCCACAACACTTCGCCTAAATGAGCAGCTATTTCGTTATCGCCGCTAATTTTATAGGCTTTATCTAACATAGTAATAGCTTCTTGATTTTTACCCATTTTAAACATCAGCCAACCCATGCTGTCTAAAAATGCTGGGTTTTCTGGGCTAATGCTAATCGCCTTTTGTAAAAATGGTAGCGCTTCGTTCATGCGCCCGGGCTGATTAGCTAATGTAAAGCCTAAAGCATTTAAAGCATTGCCGTTATTGGGATCTAAAGCAAGGATAGCGCGTAGATCTTTTTCCGCAGCATCAGGTTTATTCAATAAGCCATAAATTACGCTGCGCGCATAAATGAAATCTACATCTTCAGGTATGACTGCTAGCACTTTGTTAGCATTATCTAGGGCTTTATCGTAACTCTTAGCATCTATCATAATATCGATTTCGGTGAGTAGTACTTGCTTTTGATCGTCAAAATTGCTTGGTGAAGAGCTTTGTAAAATATTAAGCGCATCGTCATAGTTACCAACTAATGCATATAAGTACGCTGCGCGTAAGAAGCCTTGGGTATGATATTCACTTTCATCGCTTATATCTTCATAGTATTTAATAGCGGTACTATTTTCCTTTTTATATTCTGCTATTTGGCCTAAATAAAACTTGGCCTTGTCGTCGCTGTCTTGGAAATGCAAGGCTTTTTTGATCGCCTCTTCAGCTTGATTAATTTTGTCTTCACTGACATAAATCTCGCCTATAGTAAGATAAGCTTCGCCGCCAAGGGTTTTGTCTTTGGTTAAGACTAATAAATGCGGCATGGCTTTGCTTGTCTGTTGATTGTCTAATAATGCTGTGATGTAAAATAAACGTAATTCTGAGTTATTAGGAAATGCTTGCACTTGTTTCTCTAAATATGCCAGAGCACTTTGATCGCTATTGGAATTGTAGCGAATAATTTTGGCATTCAATTCTATAGCGCCAGTAAAGTTTGGTTGCAATTTTAATGCCGCAGCGACAAACTTACTAGCAGCAGTAATATCAGTTTGTACCGCGGAAACTTGTGCGGCAGCAAGTTGTGCATAGGGATCTTTTTTACGTTCTTGCGCTAGTTTTTTGATAGCGTTGGTAAAATTCTTTTGTCCTGCTTCCGTAGAAAGCTGATTTAAAATCATTAACAAATGCTGATCTATATCTGGATTATTGATTTCAAAAGCATTGTTTAAAAACTTAGTAGCTTTTTCAGGATCGCTATTGATAAAAAGGGTTGCTGCTACTAGCTGAGCTTGTAGATTGCTGGGTTCAGAATTAGCCCAAATTTCTGCTGCATCCATGGCTTGTGTTGCAGATTGAGTTTGCACGGCCATTTCGGTCGCCAGTTGAGCAACTTTGGGGTCCTGAGTATATTTAGCTACGATTAGATAATTAGTTAAAGCCTCATCATACATATTGCGTTGTGCGGCCATATCAGCCTTCAACAGATATGTTAGAATTTCTTGATGGCTTAGTGCTTGTTGTGGTGCTGGTGCAGCTTGTGTATTAGGCACAGCGCCTGCAGTGCAGCTGCAAGCCACGCTAATGGTTATGATGATGTTATATAGTTTACTTTTCATCTGTGCCCTACTATCAAACTATTGATTTCGTGAGGCCCAGATCACCTGAACCTATTAAAGCTATCGGCAGGGGCAAGGGTTTGCATTAAGTTGTTTTACTTATTTATTTGAAGTTTTAGGGATCGTGCGATGCATATGATTGCCTTGGGTATGAACCATACTACGGCCAACATAGACTTAAGGGAGAAAATAAGCGGCGATAACGGCATTTTGCTGGCATTACGGCGCGAAATTATGCATACTGCCCGCATTGCAGGGGTGGTGGCTGTAAGCACGTGTAATCGCACTGAGTTGTATTTTGAGGCAGCTTCCTTTAATACGGTACTTGATTGGTTTGCGGCCAGCTTGGGTCTAGAAACTAAACAATTACAAAAATATACTTACGTGCATCGTGACCTAGACACCATTCGGCATTTGATGTGTGTAGCCTGTGGTTTAGATTCCATGGTGCTGGGTGAAGTAGAGATTTTGGGGCAGCTGAAGGCAGCATACAATACTGCTTTGCAGCAGGGCACAGTTTCCAATACTTTGGGACGGCTGTTTGAAAGCGCCTTTGCAGTGGCTAAAAAAGTGCGCACGCAGACTGAGATTGGTGTGAATCCAGTTTCAGTAGCGTATTTAGCAGTACGTTTAGCTGAGCGAATTTTCAGAAGTATTGCTGAGCAAGAAGTGTTGATCATAGGTG
>DALYEH010000051.1:0-8842 GCA_031972715.1 Gammaproteobacteria bacterium
GTGCACCACTAGAGATTGTTAAACCCGAAACGAAAAATTATACGGCTGCATATATACCCAAAAATGTTCACAAGAAATTTAGCAGAATTACGGATAATTACGCAGCAGGCCTTACTTTACGCCAACTTATTGTTAAAAAGCCTTATATGTGTAACGGTGAACCTAGATATAATAAATCTGCAGATAGCAAATATTTTGAAGCGCTGATGCACCACTATAGCATACAGCTGCCGTTATTTTGTCATGCACACGTTGCAGACGCTATTAATGGTTTGTTGAATACTGCTGCTGAACTACCTAACGATCACACTACATCCTTAGTAGATGTTGCAGATTTACTGCAGAAACATTATCCACACGAATACCAAACCGCGTTGCAGGCGCGCTTTGTTTATATAATAGACAATCTGAAGCATTTGCATTCTGACACAAGAGTTGCAAATTATATTAAACACTCTCTGCCATCAGACCATATACTATCAAATGAGTTTAAACAGAGTTTAAATGCAACCTTCCCCCTGCATGTTCGATTAGATCATCTATTATATGCACAGACTATACATCACATCCTATATACATATTGGTGTTACAAATGTAATCCTCCACAATCTGTGCAAGAAGAATGTAGTATGGCACTGCATGAATTACATATGCTCAGAGCATTAACCATCGACAATCTTTACATGATTTATAAAAAGATGCGCCGCCTAATTGACAAGTATCACGCATTTTTGCAAGAGTTAGATTTCAACTTGATGAGATTACCAAGCATAATTAAACTCAAGCATGCGGATAAAGCACTTGCAAATTCGGCACAGCTTGCACGAGACAGATGCCAAATTTTATACAAGCAAGTCCTAGCACTGCAGTTGGAAGACAGGCCAATTCAGCACATATTGCAATATACTAAAGAGCAAGTGCAGATTATTGCGCAGATCAGTAATGATGAATTTAATAAGCAAGGGCTGAAAGAGATACTTCGACATGTAGAAAATGTTTTCGAGCAGGATAGCACAAAAGGCGTCGTTATTGATGCTCCTAGCAACCTGATATTTAACCAGTTAAATCTATTTAATTATAGTAATCCACAGCTACAATTATGTGAAGCAGTAATAAAACATGATTTAGATAAAATTGATAAATTGCTTAAATTAAATGTAAACCCATTAAATATTTATGCTATAGATCATTCAGCTGTACATGTTGCCCAAGAATTATATCTAAGTGAACAATCTGTGCAAAATCTTTCCATGATACGCTCACTATTGCAGAGGATTAAAACAAAAGATCACTTTAACTTTTGGTGTTTTACTGAATCGAAGCTTAGCCTTGCATTAGATCCGTCTGAAGAAGAGATTGCTGTAGTCTTGCTCGAAAGAAATCTAAAACATGGCCACTGGATATTGCAGCATGTTCAAAAAGTTGTTATGTCGCACTTGCAAGAAAACAGGCCTAGAAAAGTTGAATTAGTACTGCAAGCAGGATTTAATCCTCTTTGCGCGATCACAGATAATTTAATGAGTTTTTTTACCAGCACAGATGCACAACATTGCAATAATCCTCTGTTGCACTGCTTGCATGATAATCCATATAAATATTTTACTGATTGTAACGCAAGCATTATCACTTATTACATGATTCACAAACAATATGCGCTTGTAGAGTCATGTTTACAGATCGCAATAGAAAAGGATACACCGCTAGATCCTAAACAACTTGGCTATCATTTAGTTGTCGCTGCATATGAGGGTCAAGTTCATTTAGCGCAAGCGCTAGCTCAAGCAGGCGCAGATCAAACAATTCCTTATCCAAGGGGATCATTCTGGTATCGTAATAAAACCGCATCGCAAATCGCAAAGATGAAGGGTTTTAGTGTCACACCACTTGTTATTGAGTTAAGAGATGTTGCAAACGCAGAGAACAGGTTCGTGTATTTATAAGGCATGACATTGGCATTCATATATGCCGTCAATAATCTTCTAATTATCTAGAATCTTTGCGTACAAGAAAGTCGGGTATTGGCCCAAAAAATATATGCCATACTTTTACTACCCCAATAACACGCACAAGCTCACGAGTAGTACAAAACATGAATATCAGAACAGCTAGCAAAATTTGTAAAGCAAAAAAGTGGGGCCATACAATTTGTGAAAAAAATTGATTTATGCTTACTAAAGGGTCCGAGCTTTTATGCCAAAGTTCAAAAATTATCTCGATGTAATGTATAAGCATAGAAATAATAAAGTATATAGTTGTTTTCCAAAGGACATTATATACTAAGGGTTTATTAGGATAACGATTAATAAACGGCAACAGGTCAGCCAATAAAACAGATTTACCTAAAATAATCGCTGCTAACGCTATGGATACAGATGTAGAGGTAACTACCCCAGTTCCTTCTAACATCAAATTTCGAACTAAAACTACAATATGCAATGCAATAAAGAAAAATAATGAAGACGGTATTAGTGCTAGAAGTTCCTCTCTAGCCTTACGCATAATATCTTTCATACTCCCCCATATTACACATCCAGTATGGATTATAGCTGGTCGGGACGGCAGGATTTGAACCTGCGACCACATGCACCCCATGCATGTACGCTACCAGGCTGCGCTACGCCCCGAAATTATCACACATTCTAACACTTAGCACTTTTCACAGCATGGGGTCCCCATGCATGTAATTTTTTTGTTTACACCATCCCTGGCAAACAAAAAAATCTGCCTGCTGCTGTCCTGCAGCAGGCGCTCAGCGGGAAATTGCTCCGCAATTTCTTTGCCGCCTCGCCTACCAGGCTGCGCTACGCCCCGAAATTATCACACATTCTAACACTTAGCACTGAACAATCACAGCTAATCAGTTGTACAAAGTTCTTCTGCTTTTTTTAGGTGTTCACCAGGTTTAAAGGTGACTACTCTACGCTCGCCTATAGTGACGACCTCACCGGTATGCAGATTACGACCTGGCCGCGCTTTTTTATCACGCATATTAAAGCTACCAAAGCCTGATATTTTGATTTCTTCGCCATTTTCTAGAGCTGCACACATGATTTCAAAAAAATTATCCACTAATAACTTAGCATCATGCTTGCTAAGCTTAGAGCTATCAACCACACGTTGTACTAACTCTAACTTGGTAATAGTCATACTTTATCTCAACACAGCTTTAAATTCATTTTGCAACATCGTTAATACGTTTGTAAAGATTTCATTTACTTCTGGATCAGTTAATGTACGCAATGGATCTTGTAAGGTCAGGCCTAGTGCCATGCTCTTTTGATCTTCTGGTATACCTTTACCTTGATACACGTCAAAAAGTACTAAATCAACCAACAAGCTACCGGCAACTTTATGAATCGCGTGTTCAATACTAGCAGCAGCTACTTTTTTATCTACTACAATCGCAATATCGCGTCTAATCGCTGGGTATTTCGAAAATGTTTTGAATGCAGGAATAGCACCACGCGTTAACAACATGTAGTCTAATTCAAACAGCATCACGGGTTCTGGTAAACCTAAGCTTTGTTGCAACTTAGGGTGTAGAGCTCCAATATTGCCAAGCAATTTGTCTTCTAAATATACCTGCAAGGACTGGCCAGGATGCAGATATGACAAGCCTACAGCTGGCACAAACTTGATTTTATGCAAATTATGCGCAAGAGCCAATAAAGCTAAAACATCGCCTTTTACATCATAGAGATCTACTAGGCGCTTTGGATTACTCCAAGCTTCTGGCAGATAATTGCCATAGCATACCCCAGCAATAGCCTTAGTCTGCTGCACATCCTTACCTACAGCATTAAAACGTAGGCCAATCTCAAACAAGCGTACTCTAGTTTGCTGCCTATTTTGATTATATTGCAAAGCCTTAAGCAACCCTGGCACTAAAGACTGCCGCATAAAACCCATTTCTGTAGAAATTGGATTGCTTAACTTTAAATCTGCGCTTAAATCATCTGCAAATGCACACGCATAATCAAAATCAATAAAGCTATATGTAATAGCCTCGTGGAAGCCCCTATTAACCATACACCCAATCACTGCCTGCTCCGTGATTATAGCTTCCGGCAGAGCTTTAAAATTTAATGTACTATGTGAAGGTAATGCAGGAATATTATCTAAACCATAAATACGTGCCACTTCTTCGACCAAATCAACTTCACGTGTAACATCTGGCCTATATGGCGGTACCGTGATCATTAATTCTTCGGCACCATTATGCGTTTCTACCTGAAAGCCAAGGCGCTCTAAAATTTGCGTAGTAGTTTTTGCATCTATATCTATGCCTATAACCTGTTTTATACGTGTTATACGTAAACTCAATACTGTAGTTTTAGGTAAGTGTTTGCTATCACTGCACTCCACAAGAGGGCCTGCATCACCCCCTACCACATCCAATATTAATTGTGTCACATGTTCCATAATCTTGACTTGCATAGTAGGATCAATACAACGTTCAAATCTATACGCTGCATCGGTCTTAACACCATAATGTCTAGATGCAAGACGCACTGCAATAGGATCAAAATACGCACACTCCAAGAATATATCTTTGGTGTCTAATTCTACACCAGAAGACTTACCACCTTTGACCCCAGCTATAGCCAAAGCCTGCTTCTGATCTGCGATCACCACAGTATCGGCCGATAATTGCACGGTAGTATCATCAAGCAAGACTAACGCTTCATTGTTGCTAGCTTTACGCACTACAATATCACCCTCAAGCTTGCTTAAATCAAAGGCATGCAAAGGTTGCCCCCATTCTAGCAACACATAATTGGTAATATCCACAACAGGGGAAATCAAATTAATATCCGCTGTCAGCAAACAATCTTTGATCCATTGCGGTGTTTGGCACGTATTATCAATACCGCGTATTATTCTGCCAACATATCTTGGACAGGCAACGCTATCTAGGACTTTAACAGCTTTAATATCTTTAATCGCTGCAGGAACAGCTTTTACCGCCGGCTCTATAAAGCTCTCTTTAGTAATCGCCGCAACATCACGTGCCATACCTACCATACCCAGGCAATCTGCACGATTTGGCGGAACTTTGATCACAACTACCTGATCCACAACACTTTCCACCTCGAAGCCAGCAGAAGTAATCTGTGCCAACAATTCCTTAGGAGTGTCCTTGATGGAGATAAATTTTTTTAACCAATCTATATTAAATTTCAAAGCCTGTACTCTACTATGTTATATAGTCTTCGTCTATCAATTTTCGGCGTTGTTGCAGCTCTCGCTCGCAGCAGTCATGTATTAGGTATACACTCCTGCTGCTCGACTCAAGCTGCGCCTAGCCGAAAACTGATATACTGTGACTATAGCTTAAAATTGTTCCAAGAAGCGTAAGTCATTTTCAAACATCATACGTAGATCTGTAATGCCATAACGCAACATAGCTACTCGATCTATACCCATACCAAATGCCCAGCCAGTATATACTTCACTATCAATACCGCAATGCTCAAGCACTACAGGGTGCACCATGCCGCAGCCCAAAATCTCTAGCCAGCCCGTATTACTGCAAATCCTGCAACCCTTACCTTGACATGTAGTACACTGCATATCAACTTCAGCTGATGGTTCTGTGAAAGGGAAAAACGAACCACGTAAACGAATCTTTACTTGCTGCTCAAATAAAGTACCTAAAAACTCTGTTAATATGGACTTAAGGTTGGCTAAAGTAATATTCTTATCAACCATTAAACCCTCTACCTGATGGAACATAGGTGTGTGCGTAATGTCATAATCACATCTATAAACCCTACCAGTAGCAATCAATCTAAATGGCGGCTTACCTTTTTTCATTTCGCGGATTTGTACTGGAGAAGTATGCGTGCGTAATAGACTGCCATCACCGAAATAGAAAGTATCTTGCATAGCCCGCGCCGGATGATGCTCAGGAATATTCAAAGCCACAAAGTTATGGTAATCGTCTTCTATCTCTGGGCCTTCTGCTATCGTAAAGCCTAAGCCACGAAAACATTCTTCTATGCGGAGTCTAGTTTTTGTAACGGGATGCATAGATCCATACGTCATGCCACGTGCTGGCATGGTCACGTCTATAGCCTGCGCAGCAAGCTTTGCATCCATAGCCTGAGCTTCTAGGTGCATTTTCTTGTCTGCAAGCATAGCTTCAATACTATCTTTGCAAGTCTTTAGATTAGAACCCAAAATTTTTCTTTGATCTTCAGGTAAGGAACCCAGGCCATTAAACAAAGCCATAAATTCTGCTTTCTTGCCCAAATATTGTAAGCGCACTGCTTCTAGCGTGGCTAAATCTATAGCGTGAGCGATATCATTTTTTGCTTGCTGTAAAATAAGCTCAGCTTTTTGCACACTTTGATCTACATTATTCATGCAGTAGTCCTTAAAAAAAATAATCCCGAAAAGCCCAATAGCGACTTCCGGGATTAATTTTTTATTCTCGTAAATCTTATACCGAAAGAGCCGCCTTTGCTTGATCTGCAATCTTTGTAAATGCAGAAGCATCGCGTACTGCTATATCAGACAATACTTTACGATCAATTTCTATACAAGCTTTTTTCAAGCCAGCGATTAAACGGCTATATGTAATGCCATTTATGCGCGCTGCAGCATTAATACGTGCAACCCATAGAGCACGGAATTCGCGCTTACGTTGCTTACGATCACGATATGCATATTGTGACGCTTTAATAACTGCTTGTTTAGCTACACGATACACACGACTTCTGTGTCCGTAATAACCTTTGGCTAACTCTAAAACCTTTTTGTGACGTGCACGTGCGGTAACACCGCGTTTTACTCTAGACATATATTAATCCCCTTAAGCAAATGGCAACATTTGACGCACTTCTGGTAAGTCAACTTTGGCTACTTGTGTTAAACCACGTAGCTGTCTTTTAGACTTAGTGCTCTTTTTGGTTAATATATGACGTGTGTAAGCCTGTTTGCACTTAAACCCGCCCTTTCCGGTTTTTTTGAAACGCTTTGCCGCTCCGCGGTGCGATTTCAACTTTTTATTTCCTGCTTTTGGCATTTTCTATACTCCGCATTCCTCAAGTATCTACCTGAGTCTATTTACCTTGTTGCTTTGGTGCAAGGATCATAACTAGCTGCTTACCTTCGAGTTTAGGGAAGAAATCAACTTTGCTTAATTCAGCCAAGTCATTCTTCACGCGCTCTAGCAATTGCATACCTAGCTCTTGATGCGCCATTTCACGACCACGGAACCATACCGTAATCTTTACTCTGTCACCGTTTTCTAAGAAACCACGGAGGTTGCGTAGCTTTACCTCGTAGTCATTCGTATCCGTACTAGTACGGAACTTCTGCTCTTTGAGTTTGATCTGTTTTTGCTTCTTTTTAGTTGAAGCGCGCTGCTTCTTCAGCTCAAACAATCTCTTCCCAAAGTCCTCAATTTTCGCGACCGGCGGATCAGAATTAGGTTGAATTTCCACTAAATCTAAACCCGCTTGCTCTGCAGCAATGAGGGCCTCCTGCAGAGTTACTATTCCAACTTGATTTCCTGCCGCATCAATCAACCGTAACCTTGGTGACCTTATTTGGCCATTTACACGGTTACGTGTTTCTTTTCCTGAACTAATGGTTTGTTCCTCCCACGTTGTAAAACATCTCTATTTAGTACTTCAACAAACTGATCAAGACCCATTGATCCTAGATCTAGCCCTTCACGAGTTCGCACAGAGATAGTCTGATTTTCAACTTCTCGGTCACCAATAACCAGGAGGTACGGCACTCTTTGAATAGTATGTTCGCGGATTTTAAACCCAATCTTCTCGTTTCTCAAGTCCTGTGTGACCCTAAAACCCTTTTCTCGCAAAATATTGGCAACCTGAGTGGCTTTTTCGGCTTGTTGGTCCGTAATATTTAAAACTACGGCCTGTACAGGCGCCAACCACACTGGCATTGAGCCCGCGGTCTCTTCAATTAAAATGCCTATGAAACGCTCCAATGACCCTAAAATTGCTCTGTGTAACATCACAGGAATTTGTTTAGAACCGTCCTCGGCTATATAGTATGCCCCTAAACGCTCTGGCATTGAAAAATCTACTTGAATAGTACCACATTGCCAGACGCGTCCCAAGCAATCTCGTAAGGAAAACTCGATTTTTGGCCCATAAAATGCACCTTCTTTAGGGCAAAGCAGATATTCAAGCTTGGCGTTCTCTAGCGCTACCTGCAAAGCATTTTCAGCTTTATCCCAAATTTCATCACTACCCACCCTTTGGTCGGGTCGGGTCGAGAGCCTAATCAGCACCTCATCGTAGCCAAAATCTGCGTATACTTCGTACAGTAAAGATATAAATGTCGCTACCTCTTCCTGAATCTGTGCTTCAGTACAAAATATATGCGCATCATCCTGGGTAAAACCGCGGATACGCATAATACCATGCAAAGAGCCTGATGGTTCATTACGATGGCAAGAACCAAACTCAGCTAAACGCAAAGGTAAATCCCTATAGCTCTTTAAACCCTGGTTAAAAATCTGCACATGACAAGGACAATTCATAGGTTTTAGAGCAAAAACAGTCTCGTCTTCATGTGATGTGATTGTATACATGTTGTCGCGAAACTTATCCCAATGCCCAGATTTTTCCCATAAAGAGCGCGCAACAATCTGTGGCGTACGTATTTCCTGATAACCACGAGGACTGATTTTGTCGCGTATATATTGTTCAATTACTTTATAAATGGTCCAACCATTTGGATGCCAAAAGATCATCCCAGGCGCATCATCCTGTAAATGAAATAAATCAAACTTTTTGGCTAATTTACGATGATCACGTTTTTCAGCTTCTTCAATGCGGCGCAAATACTCATCCAAACT
>DALYEH010000052.1:0-5495 GCA_031972715.1 Gammaproteobacteria bacterium
GAGCCACTGCGGGCGGTACGATACGGATCTGCAGTGCACGCAACTCTGCTTCTGAGTGTTTAGCAAATCTGATGCCAACTTTATCAAAATAGTTATAGTCGCCAGCATTTATAATCTGATTGTCATGTAATTTAAAATACAACAGAATAGCTTTTTTCACCCAATCATGAATAACCCACGCACTAGCGATTTTTTCTGCCACCCTAATAGTTCCAGCCTCTAGGCCGGCAATAGTCTGTTCCAAGGCATCTAAATATTCCGCAGGGGCTGTCTGTGCAGTTAAGGTCTCGCGTTGTGCAAAGGCTGCATTGATAATAGAGGCTAGGCTGTGCATGGTTACTCCAAACATATACCGGATTTAAAGGCGTATGATAGCATGTTTATACCCTGAACAAAGTGATTTTGATCTATAACTATCGCTGCCGACCTACAAAATTGCTCCCAACCAGGTTTTTAATTATGCTACAATGCTAGGATTTTACAATATTGTAGGTTGCTTACATGGCTAATATCGACATGCCTCTGATCATTACTTTTGCAGGTTATGTATCGATTATCATTGGTATAGCCTTTATTTCTACAAGGCTCACATCAAATCTTTCTGATTATGTGCTTGCTGGCAGGCGTTTAAGCGGCCCAATTACCGCTTTAGCCGCCGGAGCTTCAGATATGAGCAGCTGGCTACTGTTGGCTGTGCCTGGCGGCGTGTATATATTTGGATTAAATCAAATTTGGCTGCCATTAGGGTTAATCATTGGCGCATACATAAACTGGCGTGTTACTGCAAAACGCTTACGTATTTATACTGAAATTGCTAATGACGCCTTAACTATTCCTGAATTTTTTGCGCATCGTTTTAAAGAAAAAGGCATAGGGCTGCGCGTTGTAGTTTCTTTGGCCATTGTAGTGTTTTTTAGTTTTTATGCTGCTGCAAATTTACGATCAGGGGCTTTGTTAATTCAAACGCTATTCAATGATGTAGCTTTTGTGCCAGCATTATTGATGGTTGCAGGTGTAATAGTTTCTTACACAATCTTGGGTGGTTTCTTAGCGGTGAGCTGGGTAGATTTTTTCCAAGGTGGCTTAATGTTATTGGCGTTAATTGTAGTACCGGTAACTGCCTGTCTGAACATGGGTGGCTTTGAACAAGCCTGGTCAGATTTGGTGCAAACCAGCATGGATCACGTAGATGTTTTTTTTAATATTCGAGCTCTAGGAATAATTTCACTGCTAGCGTGGGGTTTAGGTTATTTTGGACAGTTGCACATCAATACACGTTTCATGGCGATCAGATCTGTTAAAGAGTTACCTACCGCTTGGCGCATTTGTATGATTTGGATGAGCTGTGCTTTGCTTGGTGCTTTTGCGACTGGCTTGTTTGGTTATGTATTTTATTTGCATGCACCACTGTCTGATCCAAATACTGTGTTTATAGTGTTGTGTAGACAATTATTTAATCCATGGGTAGCAGGTATATTGCTATCAGCGGTTTCAGCCGCAATTATGAACGCTGTATCAGCGCAAATTTTAATGTCAGCAAGTATCTTAGTAGAGGATTTTTATCATGGCATATTTAGAAAAAATGCTAGCGATAAGGAAAACCTACTTGCAAGTCGATTATTATTATTGATAGTTGCTGCGATTGCAGTATTGATTGCTTCCAGCCCTAATCAATCTATATTCAAGGCGGTTGGTTTTGCTTGGGCAGGTCTGGGTGCCTCGTTTGGTCCGGTGCTACTCTGTTGTTTATACTGGCGTAGAATGACACGTCAGGCAGCGATTTGGGGTATAGCAGCTGGCGGTTTGACCGTTATAGCATGGGAAGTATTATCAAGCCCCACAGTTGCAATTATAAATCATCCAGATTTACTCTCTGGTTTTGCGTTAGTACCAGGTTTTATAATTAGTGCTATGGTTATTTATTTCGTTGCCGAGCATTCTCCAAAGCCATCGGCAGCAGTTTTAGCGGAATTTGATGAAGCGGTACGCAAGAGTAAATAAATGTATATAAAAATAAGAAGACAGCTTCAAGTTCTAGCTATGTGCACTGCAGTGACTTTGTTAAGCGCCTGTGCTACACCTGTGACTAAAGCAGAAAAAATCAGCAAGCATGAATTAAAACAAGAGCGTCAAGCTCAGCAAGAACTTGCAAACAAACACGCCGCAAAAACAAAAGAGCGCAAACATAAAGAATTAGCAGAGTATGAACAACGTTTACAGCGTATTGCTGCACCTCTGGCACAAGCAGCGCAACAGATCGGCAAGAACAAGAAAAGTGCCTATCAATACAAAATTTTGGACCAAAAAGGTTTAATTGCTTATACTGATGGCAAAGCTGTGGTACTCACACCAGAAATGATGGACTTTTTAGAAACCGATAAAGAATTAGCAGTAGTAGTAGCGCACGAGCTTGCCCATAACGCGATGGGACATATAGGTAAAAAACAATTAAACATGATCCTAGGTACATTCTTTGATGTAGCTGCGGCAATGAAAGGCATCAATACAGGCGGCTTGTTTGGTAGTATTGGTGGCATGACATATTCACAAGCTTTTGAAAATGAAGCTGATTATGTAGCAATTTACGTGATGGCGCTTGCTGGTTATGATGTTGCGAATGTGCATGAAATATGGCGTAAAATGACTATAGAAACACGTAGTGGTGCAAACTCTGGTTTTTTCAGTTCACATCCATCAAATCCAGAACGCTACCTACGTATGAAGCGTGCCATAGCTGAAGTACAGAGCAAGCAGGCAGCGGGGCAGAAATTAGTTCCAAATTTCGCCTAGCTTAAGCTGTTGAATTGAAGCGTGGATCTTTATGGAAGAACTCTACTACTTCTTCTACAATTTGATCAATAATACTATTGTTCTTCTCTTCGGTGATCAAACCGTCTGTTTCTTTAACATGAGATAAGCGATCTTCTACTACTTTAGCCGCTGAGCCAGACGGGAACATGCTTGCCAAAACCCTACGGGCATTATTTGCGCCGATGCGTTTATATACTTGATTACGAATTTTGGCGTCGACGCTAGTCGTATTAAAAGCCCATAATTCTATTGGTCCAATAGTGCTGGTAATTAATTGTGTATTAGAGCCTTCTTTGGTAGCAAACTGTGCGAGCATAGTAGCACCACCGGAGCGCGGCCCATGTACTCTAGTCTCTAGGGCTAAACGTGCAGTGTCTGAGAGTCCGAATACTTTGGTAGACTTTTCAACAGCTTGTTTGGGACCGGCATCCATAATAAAAATAGAGGTGGCGAATTCAATCATGGTTGGATCAAAATCATCTAAGGATTGTGATAGTAACGCCACATGTACGTTCCATTTACGACCTTCGCGCATATCTACCAAGACTTGATCTCGTACGGCAGTTGCGCGCGCTGTGCGATGGAATTCATCATATACTATACGTTTTGGATCTTCGCTGATTTCTTTGATACGTTTTACATGGTATTCGTGATATAACTTTGGAACGTGCGAAATGCTTTCTTCAGCTAAATAGAAATTTCGGGCTAATATGTAACGCGCTAACATATACATAATTGCAGTTTGTCTATCAGCAGCTTCACCGCCAGTTTTTGCCACTTCATCTAAATCTAAAGAAACTATGCGCGCATTACCTAAGTCAAAAGTGGTAATTTGCGACAAAATTGGATATTCGCGTACAGCATTAGAGATCATACGCCCAAAGGCACTGATAATATTTTCCCCTGTTGGTGCTAAGATTGCGCCATACAGATCTTCAATAGGTTTAGTACGGGCAATTGATGCTGCATCGGAGAGTAGTGGCATCGCATAGCGATGGGCGATACTAGCAGTATACACATCACCAGCTGCAAATAATGCATCAGTTACTTCCCACCATGAAGTATGCGCGTCAACTTTAATGTTGTGTTCAGTAAGTTTTGCATCAACATCTGGGTTTAAGCCAGAGGCATATGGGTTAGGGTGAGCGCCATCAGACATGTTTTTATACAATTCGTCAATGATTAGGCCCGCCATATCTGAGATACCATCATAAGTGGTAGTTTCTCCTACAGGGGTCGCAAGCAGCGTTAAGAAGTTTACTAGAAACGCTCTATCCTGCGGGGAAGGAGTTCTACTTCCCAGCTGTGTATCAAATGGATTGATCGACATATCTTTAGTCATACGCAAGCGATGATAAGTAGCAAGATGTTGCTTTTCTTTAGGCAAGGCTTCCCTAATTAATGAAATCAACCCACTGCTAGAGGGGCCTATATCGATGATTGCAATTCTAGGTAAACGCTCTATCCCTGTTGATAAACACAATGCTAAATTTATTGAATTAGATAACACCGATTTACCAGAGCCTGGACGTGCATAGATCAAATCGATCCATGTAGTCTGTAGTGTAGAGCCGGGTTGGTATGGCCATGGCTTACCATCTGGTGAGCGGAACAAAACAGCGCCTGTTGACCAAGGCGAAGCAGGGCGCGTGAGCGGAAACATGTATGTGACTTCAGAGAATGGCGCGACTGAGGTACGTGCTACACTCTTCAAAGTTACACCTAGGGCGCTAGAAATCACACCTTCATATGCATCGCCGCATACTTCTGAGGTGTCGCAATAGCCCCAACCTTGGATAGCTTTGGCTAGTTCAGACACGCGTCCTTTTAGCACTCTATCCTCTGTATAATTTGCCCAAGTAGTAGCAGTAACGCGTAGTGCTACAATCGCTTCATCTGTATTATTCTGCAGGTATTTTAATAGCTCGGCAGAATTACTCAAAAGCTTATTATTATTAGATGCAAAACCTAATATAGAGGCAAGTACTGGTTTTAATCCCAAAGTGTTCATGCCGCCGCTTTCTATAATAAACGAGATCCGCCATGGCACATTGGTTGGCAGGATGCGCCTAAACAATTGGGTAAAGGGTTGTACTTCTTGTGGAAACAAATCTATAAATACAGATCCATAAATGCGATCGCCAATGCGCGCTGTGCGTAAATCAATATTTTCACCATCACGTGGGATCAACTGCGATGCTAAAGGTGGCCACATAACGTTAGAGACGTCGTTTTTGAAATTTTTGGATTCTCTCAGTGGGAGTTTGTCGCCAGGTAGAGAGGCACGCCAGTGAGGATCTGTGAACTCTGTATCTACGCTGGTACGTATCGCCTTACAAGCCTCGTGTATATCTAATAATACGCAACGTAACCCAACATCAGATAGATCAGCTAATGTTGTGTTTACAAATGTTTGATGTATATCGCGCATTTCTGGCAAGCCAGCAATAATATTTTGTGCATTTGGCAGCGTAGATTTAATTTTTGCTTTTTTGGCATCAGAAGCTTTTTGCTTTAAAGCCTGTTCATACAGAGTTTGTGTTAAACAAGCAGGGCGCGTCCATAAAACAAAATACATGGCTTCTGTAGCACAATAATTTGATAGAAAATCAATGCGCTCAGAAAATAAATCATCTAGATTGAGCCCTAAGCGTTGGGCTGTTTGCTTAGCTGGGGACAATATT
>DALYEH010000052.1:5505-8806 GCA_031972715.1 Gammaproteobacteria bacterium
TAGCTGTATCACGTGCTGGCTCTAGAATATTACTCAGATCTAGTTTAATTGGATCTTTATCGTGGCAAAAATACATTTGTAAGGCATGGCCAGGTCTTGATAAAGAGGTTTGGAACGTATGGGTAACGCCATTATGGATGCGCGTAAATTCATCTGGCCCTACTAAAAAGGTAGCACCATCACAACGTATGATCGAAACTAAGGAACCATCACGCGCCACCAAAGTGTGTCTATCGTTTGCAGTTTCTAACATGCAATAAGCTTCGGCAGATTGCCCGCTAGAGACATCTACCCAGGCAATTAAGCCTGAAATTACGTCTAAGATTGGGTCCATGAAAGAAGCCATAAAATATCCAACTATAAAGGTATTTGATCAAAAACCGTTGTTTTCCAATACACAATTTCCTCGTTAAAACATTTACGTTCAGGTAAAAGACGTAATTGTTGTAGCAAAGGATTATCTAACTGCTGTGGCGTTAAATTGCTATCAATTAAAGTTTGTCCAAATATATAAGGATCGCTACTTTGTGCGCCAAAAGTCTCGTTAACTACATGTTCGCGATCTTTTAAACTTAAATACACAGTTTGTAGTTTGCCTTTATACGGTGCATCGCGCAACATGCTGGCAAATAAAACACGACAAAAATGATTTAAATCTGCTTGCGAGATTTCGGGTAAGTATATTAACGTACCGCCCCAATTATTGTCGTGGCCTATTGCATCCAAAAAAAAGCATTGTGCACAAAAAATACATGCGGTTGCCATGTTATTTGGGGTGCTTTGCCCTGGGCTATAATCCTGGTTAATATTCACAACTTGCTGGTAACGTTCAGAAGTAAAACCACAATACCGGCAAGTGTGCTTATCTCTATTTAATACCTGCTGTTCTAATTTTATAAAAGTATTATTACTTCTTCTAGAATTAAAGCGCGACCAATTGCCGCGCTTAGCAGTTATAGTGATGGGCAATAACTTCATTATTCTAAACCAGTCGAGCCTTTACCTGCGCTCACTGCTTGTCCACTACCAAATATAGTGCTACCTGCGCTAGCCATGATTGAAGGTAGGAATAATAGGCCAGCACCAACACAGATATAAACAATAGGTTGGCTTAACGCTACTTGCGTAGGGTTATCTTTGTGGGCTTTAAATTTCACTATCCCGGCAATAGCAAATGCTATCCCTGCGATATAAGAAATAATTGTTAGCAAAGGGCCTAATGTTTGAATGTTGCCTTGCAATGTACCAACAACATCAGACAAGCTTTGTCCTGATTGCGCCATAACATCGCCTACCCAAAATGCCAACAAGGTACTATAAAGAACGCCTAGTCCCTTGCTTGCCTTAAGTAAACCACTTAACTTGTTCCTTGACATGATTGCTCCTCAAATTAACTTACGATGAACCACTTATAGTATTTATGACTGCATCTACTAATGGTAGGAAATTGATTGCCAATATGCCACCTATAACATGAATAATTCCCTTACTCATTTGGTCGTGCTGCCCATGCTGCGTGTGGGCAATTAAGATCCAGCCACGAATAAATGCAAGAAAGCCTATAAACTGCATATAATACACTACAGTGTCAATCAAGGTTGCCCACTGGCTTTCCAAGCTTACAGAAGCATATCCCATTAATTTGGCAGACGCTTGACCAAGTCGCTTCACATCCGGTGCACCACCAGCGCTGAACATGGATAAAGTGCCATCACCAAAAAAAGTAGAGGTTAATACATTAGTACTGGAAGGTATATATATTAACACCGCACCAACTAGGATATAAGTGATAGGGCCGGAAAAATCGCCAGGTTGTGAAGTTTGCGTCAAAGGTTGTGCAAAAGATTTGAGTTTCATTAGTCCTTTTACAATAAACCAGATGCCAATCACAAAAGACACAGCCAACATCAAGCGCAAGGTAGGATTTAGAATGCTGGATGCATTGACCAAGATTTCTTGTACATCCAGTTCGCTAAGAGCTGCAAAAGCACTGGCAGGGGCTGCTAAAAGCAGCCATGTTGCGAGTGTAGAGCCTTTGCGCAGTAATTTATACATTCATCTTACCTGATAATGATCCCTGAACTAGTGCGTATTAAACCATTTGCCGCGTCTATAACTGCTACAGTACCATAATCACCAATTTTATCGCCTTCAGTGACAGTGATAATTTGGCCATTAGCTGATTTTAACCAAGCACGGCCAGGTATAATTGCATGCACAGTGTAATTAGGCTCAGTGCTATTGATGCTCTTTACCTGTTTTTTACTGCTACTAGAAATTTTGACATTACCTGGCATTGTTAAATCTAAATCTTGTTCTATCATCACGCGCTTGACGTTAGTCAAGTCATCAGATAAACCGTTTACAGTTTCAGTGAGGGCCAAGATACGGTTATCCATGGCGCTAATGGTACGATTTAGCTGATCTAGAGTTGAATCTATGTTAGCGATGGTGCCCTCTAATTGGCGTATGTTGTTGACATTTTCTGTCATCTCTTCAGAAATCGTTTGTAAAGCATTACGAATTTCTTGCGGCACAACTGGCTGTGCTGTTTGCGCAGGTGCTGCTTGTTTGCTTTGCAGATCTTTTTGCAACTGTTCAAAAGTTCTCTCCCCACTGGTTGTCGGAGGGAGCGCAGCTGACATATCTTCTGGTGTAGGCTTGCCTAACTGTTCTGCCACAGCGTTAGGTGAAGCAGGTACAGAGGAATCGCTTGTTGCTGGTTGCATAGTATCAGGAGAGTGTTCTGGTAATGTTGGTAGACCCTCGGTGCCTGGCATAGCTCCTGGTTCAGCTGGTGCAGCAGGTGGTGGTGTTACAGCTGGTATTTCTGAGGATTTTTTAGCGAAAAATTTATTGTACGCATAATAACCTGCGCCAAGTACGCTAATTAGCACCATTAACGTTACAATCGCAGGCGAGCCCTTAGGTTGCTGCGGTTGTTGTGGGCTGCTAGTTTGTCCAGATGAAGCGCTTGGGCCTGCTTCTTTATTATCAACGAAGTCGAATTCACTAGCAAAATCTTCGTCTACTTTGTCGAAGTCATCATCTGTCATGGCGGAGCTCCTCCCATGGTCGAAGTAGTAGTGACAGCACTACTACCAGCGGTCTGTGTTGTAACTGGTTGATTTTGTAAAATATTCCATAAAGCTTGTCTTTGATCAGCACTAAGCGCGGTATTATTGCCTAACGCGCCAGGAACATTGCTACCCGCTGCAGGCGTTGTAGCACCAGGTGCAGTTGGTGCTGCGTTGCTGGCAGACGTTGTAGGTGGTGTATAATATATCGGATTAGTTCCAAA
>DALYEH010000053.1:0-1732 GCA_031972715.1 Gammaproteobacteria bacterium
TGATCATGGTAGTTTAGCTTTTGAGTGGATTAAAGAGTCTGTGGCAACTCTACCTAGCAAATTCTCGCAAGCAGTAGCTGCCATATCTGCTACAAGCCAAAAAATTTTAAATCACCCTATACTTCTACAAACAGCAAAACAATTAGATACAGTTAACAACTTGGTGTTTGGTTGGCTGAAAGCATTCGCCACGCGCGTACCAATTTTGAATAGATTGGTAGCTGCACTTTCTGCAATAATGCATCCTCTAGTTGCAACATTATTTCAGACAGTACTTCTGATCGCAATTTTACCCTACGTGATAGCAGCTGCTCTTGCTGCTGTAATGTTTATATACTCTTTTGTGATGGAATTGATGACTCAGGCAGTGGGCAATGTATTAAGATTTTTTTCAAACATCGCAGTTGAGTTATATAAAACAATGCAGAGCTTTATACAAGAGAATATAAAGATATCTGCATACAGTACAAATCTATTCAATAAAACATTATATAGAACTAGTAGCTTAGTAAAATTGCTATTGTCACCATTGCTTATAATTACGGCAGAAGGATTATATCTAGGTGTGAAGACTGTACTCTTACCGTTTTCGGCTGCTTTCTCAGCAATATCTACGACCTCTGGCACTGCCAGTGATGTCTTAAATTTTGCGCTTTTTCGCAGAATTACTAGTCCGTGGCAAAACATTTTTGGCAAATTTCAGGATACTACCGCTGAGCAGGCGCTTGCAAAGGCCGATGCGGCAGTAGCTAACTCTAAACAAACCCTAGAGCAGATGCAACAAACTCGCGCAGAGCTAGAGCAAATGATAGGTGTACAAGCAACAGATTTGCACTTGTACAGGCAAGAAAGCATGCGCCAGTCGCCTATAGTTGCACACCCACAGCACAACTCTAATCAGATTAGAGCGGACAATCCAGAGCAAACTCCAGGCATCAAAAATTTAGGTGTGTCTGCTTCTTGACATGCATGCACATTTCAGGCAATATGTAATCAGAATAACTAAAAGGCTAGGCAATGAGAATGTATTACAAGGCAAAAAGAACAATAAAAAACATTGCGGTAGCTACACGCAATATATTGGCATTTGCTGCCGGTATCTTGATGAGTTCTATTGCTGCCGTGGCTTGTTTCTGTACACTTGTTCTTGGCGCCGTAGTGCTTTTACCTTTACTTATGCTAGGGGTGTTTGCAGCTTGTTTCCTGGATCTAAATAGCTTGATCAGACAAGATCCTGTTCCCTTTGGTACGAAGCTTGTAACTTTAAAGGATGCAGTTGTCAGAGCATGTCGTAGATTATCTCATGAAGCATATTCTGTAACGTATAAAGCTACAGTAATCGCATCGCAAGGCTTTAAAGAATTTTTAAATTTCATATCTAAGCCAATAAGTTACTTTTTTGCGCATAAGGAATGGTACAACTTAAGTACAGGCGAAGTTGTGTACGAAGAAGAAATCAAAAAAGTCGATTCTAAGCCACGGCAAAGCGAATCTGCTTCGACAATCCCAAGACAGACAGATGAGCTGCTAAATACTCCGGCTTTATTGCCTGAGTATGACGGTCGTCGTGGCTTTGTCCCAGTGGGAACACGTTTGCCACTAAAGGCTTATGAGAATATCATAAAACTAACTGAGGGCAGGTTCCCAGGTGTCGGGTATAGAATGTAACAGCTGTATGTTGGTGCTAATTTATAAAAGATTGTAAAAAACAGATGAATATACTAAACAACAA
>DALYEH010000053.1:1778-8437 GCA_031972715.1 Gammaproteobacteria bacterium
CATAGCAATATTTACCCGTAATTTAATTGCTTTGTCTGCAGCTGTTGTTACCGGTACTATTGCCTCAGTATCAATCTTTTTTTTGATAACCATCCCGCTTTTACTGCTTAGCGCTGTGTCTGCAGTTACAGTTTTGTTTGGTATGACCCAAGTGGCAAACACTTTTCTAAATTTGCCAAAGTATATACGTGAATATTTCAGAGCAAATACAGCTAAAGTTAAATATACTAATTTTCTACATAAACCTGCATTGCGAGCACAAATATTGACAGCGTTATTCATGCCGTTATTATCAGTAGCCTATTCATTTATGTTTGCAATTTTTCCAGGGATGATAGTAGGGAAACAGACCTTTGAATACTCTAATGCATGTTTTAATTATGTATCTACTGGGCTTGGCACTTATGTTTATTATAAGGTTAATTCAGAGATTAATGAAGTTGCTCAAAATGTGGCTAAAGATGCTGCTAGCGAGGAAGAGTATTATAGCGATCTTTCGCTTGAAGATGAGGGACTTGAATTTACCTTATCAGATGAAGAAGAGCTTAATCAAGAAAGTGCATCGGATAATGAATCAGATCATGAAAGTACTGATGTAATACATCAAAAAGAATCTGCTCCTACGCAATTATTTCAATCAAAATCTAGTGCGTTTCAACCATTTAAAAAAGCTGAGGTTCAATACACGCATCAAGAGCAAACCGCGGGGTTATTACGCAGAAGTTATTATGGTAGGAACCAAGCAGGTAAAATTCAGTTACTTGGAACTGTAGAGCATGGGTCTATGCGTAAGATGAATTATGCTTAAAAATTCAGATTTTAGATCATTATGCGTAGGTGCACATATAATATTTGTTGTTAATAAGGGTGCTTCTAATTGACTATTAAAGATTGTATCTGTAAAGTGTAAGTTAGTTGGGAACTATACCCTGTGAGGATTGAAATGAATAATAAAAATAGAAGTAGAATAACTAAATTTGCAGAATATACACGTAATATAATCTCTTTTATAGTTGCCATTTGTTTAGGCATTGTTGTAGCTGCCAGCCTATTGCTTATAACTGCAGTACCATTAGCATTGCTATGCTGTGTTTCTTCAGTTTCACTTATGTGTGGTTTCACCGGAATCACGAATGTCTTGTTGAATCTTCCAAAAAGAGTAGCGGCAGTTTTTAGTTCTGAAGACACAAAAGACACTAAGCAAATCAGATCCGCAGAATCATTTAGTTATGCAGAACGTGTAGTATTTGCGATTTGTAATCCGCTAAGATGGGCTATATATTTGATCGATTTTTCTATTATTCCGGGGTTTGTAGCGGGAGGGAAAATATATTATGGCACTAATAACGTTTTGAATTTCCTATCTACGCCAATTAGGAATCGTTTTAATGAAGACGCACAAAGCAAAGAACGAAGCGATTCTGAAGCATCTGCTTTTGATGAAGCTTTTTCTGCTAAGCAACCTTACACCTTAACATCACCAACAGTAGGTAATAATACTGCTGCTACTAATGGTGCACCACAACTGACAGCAATGACGCCCCTGAGTGATATGCTTACCAAGCGGGTAGAAAATGGTAATGAAGGCGATACTGTAGATCGTGGAAACTTTGCGCTTTGGGATTTGAAGAGCCCCATAAGCAAACTGCGCCAGAATTATTAAGCAGTTAACCTCACTCACGTTTGTCTAAAGGTACAAAGTCTCTTTGCGCCACACCAATATACAATTGGCGTGGCCTAGTGATTCTGAGCGGCGGATTCTGCAACATTTCTTTCCAATTCGCTATCCACCCAACCGTACGTGATACGGCAAATATTACTGTGTACATGCTTTTAGGTATTCTTAAAGCACGTAGCACGATTCCAGAATAAAAATCTACGTTAGGATAAAGTTTCTTTTCTATAAAGTATGGATCCTGTAAAGCTATTTCTTCTAGTTTTAATGCTAGTTTGAAAATTGGATCATCTTTCAAATTTAAATGGTTTAGTACTTCATGGCAAGTTTCACGCATAATCTTGGCACGTGGATCGAAATTCTTATATATTCTATGCCCAAATCCCATTAGACGAAATGAGTCATTTTTATCTTTTGCACGTGCGATGTATTTTGCAATATTATCCTCAGTACCTATTTCTTCTAACATATTTAATACTGCTTCATTCGCACCACCATGCGCTGGGCCCCATAAAGCTGCAATTCCAGCAGCAATACATGCAAACGGATTTGCTCCTGAAGAGCCTGCGGTACGCACTGTAGAAGTAGATGCGTTTTGCTCATGATCTGCATGCAGAATAAAAATTCTATCCATCGCCCGCACTAATACAGGATCTGGTCTTACATCAGGTTCTGCAGGCAGAGCAAACATCATGTGTAAAAAATTTTCTGCATAAGACATACTGTTTAGTGGATAAACAAATGCTTGGCCTATGGAATATTTGTATGCCATAGCAGCAAGAGTTGGCATTTTCGCAATTAAGCGTAAAGCAGCAATGTTGCGATGTTCAGGATTCGTGATATTTAAAGCATCATGATAAAAGGCCGAAAGCGCACCGACCACGCCACATAGTATGGCCATAGGATGCGAAGTTCTAGGAAACCCTAGAAAAAACTCGCGTAGCTGTTCGTGCACCAAAGTATGGTGTTTAATTTGTGACTCAAAATTAATCTTTTGCTCTATATTCGGTAATTCGCCATATAACAATAAATAGCATACCTCTAAATAATCACAGTTACGTGTTAGATCCGCTATAGCATAACCTCGGTGTAACAGGATCCCCTTGTCACCATCAATGTAAGTGATTTTAGATTCGCACGCGGCGGTAGACATAAATCCTGGGTCATAGGTGAAATAATCGTGATCACCTAGATGTTGCACATCAATGACCGGCTGACCAAGAGTACCAAATTTAATTTCTAATGGTATTGGTTCTAGACCAGGGATATTAAGTATTGCTTTGTCATCTGCCATAACCGCTCCTCAACCTAAACATTTTAGGACTCTATGCAGATATATCTGCATAACTTAAAAAAAAATTACATTTATGACACAATATATACGCTTTCAAAAACAACTGACAAAACTCATCAAACAGGTGTTTAGTGTGTCAGGAATTTCTATAGATACAAAACTAATAGTTCTAGTATTGGCTGCAACCATGCCAAGAAGCAAATTTGGGCGCTGGATTGATGTGATTCCAAGTTTGCAACCAATTAGTGCACAATTCAAACAAATCAACGCAATAAGGCAGCATTTTGGCGTTGATTGTAGAAATTATCTCATGTTAGTAGCCTGCAAACATGCTCTACACCCTGTTACAGACACTGAGCTACAACAATTTATCTCTTGGCAGCAAAACAATGTGGCCTGTTCTATACATTCTGAGTTAACTTGCAACGAGTCAGTATCCATGCCCGCGCTACTATTCAGGCAAAAAGCTTAATTGCGTAGCTAGATCTCACATGCTAAATTTAAATGGCGGCGAGTATAGTACCTAAAACATTTCTATTGTACTCAAGTGATCAGCATGCGTAAGGATAAGCAAATGGTAGACAAACGCCCGGTATACATTAACGTATTTACCTTTGCCTTTCCTATCACGGCTATAGTTTCTATCTTACACAGAATCTCTGGTGTAGTAGTCTTTTTAAGCATCCCACTATTTCTGAGCATGTTACAAGATGGACTGTACTACCCCTGGACTACGAGTTCTATTCCTAAAGTATTAGTGTGGCTAGTTTTGACAGTATTTATGTATCACTTGATTGCCGGGATTAGGCATTTATGCATGGACGCTGGATATGCTGAAAGCAAACGTGCCGCAACTATTAGCTCTTATGCAGTGTTTATTATGACCATATTATTCAGCATATTAATAGGCTTACGTTTATGTTAAATCTCACAACTGCCTTAGGGCGGAATGGTTGGCAAGATTGGATGCTACAGCGGATAAGTGCGATATTAATCGCTTCATATAGCATATTTCTATTTATATTCTGGCTATTGTATGGTCCTTCATATGCTGCTTGGCAAACATTATTTAGCTATACATTTATGTGCTATACCACTGTTGCTGTATGTTTGGCATTGATAGTACATGCTTGGATTGGTTTGTGGATAATCTGTACTGACTATATGAAAACTGCTGCTATTCGCATGTTCGTTTTCATAATAATTTATAGTATTTTACTTTTCGATTTGATCTGGTGTATTCAGATCTTGTGGGGTTATTAAATCATGAATGTGCCAACCGCCGCGTTTGACGTGATTATTATAGGTGCTGGCGGCGCAGGCATGCGCGCTGCGTTGCAGTTAGCAAGACGCGATAAAAAAGTAGCCTTAGTTTCTAAAGTATATCCAACTCGCTCACATACAGTGTCTGCACAGGGCGGTATTACGGCAGCTCTTGGTAATGTTACTGAAGACAATTGGCATTGGCATATGTTTGATTCAGTAAAAGGCTCTGATTATCTTGGTGATCAAGATAGTATTGAATATATGTGTAAAATGGGTCCGGAAGTAGTGTACGAATTGGAACATATGGGATTGCCCTTTTCGCGCTTGGAGAATGGTAAAATCTATCAACGCGCTTTCGGTGGACAATCCAAAGATTTTGGTAAAGGTGGGCAAGCAATTCGCACCTCAGCAGCAGCAGATAGAACTGGGCATGCGTTAATTCATACTTTATATCAGCAAAACCTACAGAGCGGTGTAGAATTTTTTAATGAGTGGTATGCATTAGATTTAATTAAAGCTATAGATAATAGCATTGCTGGTGTAGTGGCCATGCGTATTGAAACCGGGGAAATATTGTACCTGCGTGCTCCAGCTGTAGTGCTAGCAACCGGTGGAGCTGGGCAAGTATTCAACACTACAACCAACGCTCTAATCAATACTGGCGATGGTATGGGTATGGTGTTGCGCGCTGGTTATCCTTTGCAGGATATGGAAATGTGGCAATTCCATCCTACAGGTATTGCAGGCGTTGGTGTGCTAATTTCCGAAGGCACAAGAGGTGAGGGCGGGTATTTAGTAAATAGTAAAGGCGAGCGCTTTATGGAGCGTTACGCTCCACATGCCAAGGATTTGGCCTCTCGTGATGTAGTGGCTAGATCCATAGCAATAGAGGTGCGAGAGGGCAGAGGTATTGGAGAGCGCAATCCTGCTATACATTTAAAACTGGATCATTTAGGTGTTGATATAATTGAGCAACGCTTACCTGGGATCCGTGAATTAGCTATGACTTTTGCTAATGTAGATCCAGTCAAAGAGCCCATTCCTGTTTTACCGACCTGTCACTATGTTATGGGTGGCATTCCTACAAACAGACATTCCCAAGTGCTAACAGTAGACGCACACGGCAAAGATCAGATTGTAACAGGCCTATATGCAGTTGGAGAATGTGCTTGCGTATCTGTACATGGTGCAAATCGTTTAGGTGGCAATTCACTGTTAGATCTTGTGGTCTTTGGGCGTGCTGCTGGCGATACTATCGCAGATCAACTAAATGCAGGGTTACAGCTACAGCCGGTGAAACAAGATGCTATTGATGCAGTACGTACGCGTGTAGATTTGTGGAATAATCGTAGTGGCAAATATACAGTCGCGCAACTGCGCAAAGAACTGCAAAATATAATGGAAACACATTTTGGTGTCTTTAGAACAGAAGATGTCCTGCTGCAAGGCATCCAGGAATTAAAGAAATTGCAAGCAAAGATACCAGATACGTATTTAGCAGATAAAAGTCAGATTTTTAATACCGCGCGCATAGAAGCCTTTGAATTAGACAATTTGTTGGCTGTGGCTATGGCTACCGCGATTTGCGCTGAAGCACGTAAAGAGAGTCGTGGCGCACATGCACGCGAAGATTATCCGCAACGTAACGATAAAGAATGGCTGAAACATACTCTAGTTTTTGCAAGCGATGTTCTAAAATTTAGAGCTGTAAATATGTCTCCAGTCACCGTTCCTGCATTTCCGCCTATAGAGAGAACCTATTAATGAAATTTTCAATTTTTAGATTTAATCCTGAAGTTGATAGCAAACCCTATATGCGTGAGTATGAAGTTGATACCAAGTCTTTAAACGGGGTAATGCTGTTGGATGCATTAATTGCAATCAAAGCCACAATGGATGAAACTTTAGCTTTTAGGCGTTCCTGTGGCGAAGGAGTCTGTGGTTCGGATGGTATGAATATTAATGGTAGAAACGGTTTAGCTTGTATTACTCCGTTAGCCTTGCTAGATCCAAATAAGACTGTAGTGATCAGACCATTTCCAGGCATGCCTATTATTCGCGATTTAATTGTGGATTTAACCAATTTTTTTGCGCAATATGCCAAAGTCAGGCCTTTTTTAATAAATAATGGCCCAGTTGCAGCTGCTGAACGTTTGCAAACACCAGAACAACGCGCAAAATTAGATGGCTTGTACGAGTGCATCTTGTGCGGTTGTTGTTCTAGTGCGTGTCCTTCATTCTGGTGGAACCCAGATAAATTTGTAGGCCCAGCGGCTGCTCTACAAGCTGCACGTTTTATTCAAGACAGTAGAGACACAGATACACAACAACGCTTAGCTGAACTAGATGATGCCTATAGTATTCTACGTTGTCGAACTATTATGGATTGTGCCGATGTTTGTCCTAAAGGCTTAAATCCTAGTA
>DALYEH010000054.1:0-5324 GCA_031972715.1 Gammaproteobacteria bacterium
AAACCCAAAAGCAGACTATAGGCTGAAGTATGGGCATGTTTGGATATATAGTAATGAGATTGATAATAAGTTATATGCACTGAAGTCTATTGATCCAGGTGCTTTGGCAATCATAGAAAACGCCGATGGCCGTAAATTAGGTTTGGCATATATTAATCCTAACACTTTGATCTGCGGCAGATTGCTAAGTACAGATATAAATGTAGTGTTAGATCAGAAATTTTTTACTGACAAAATTAAAAGTGCTTTACAGCTTAGAGAGCAAATATTTGCAGAGCCATTCTACAGGTTGATTTATGGTGAAAGTGATTATCTGCCTGGTTTAGTCGTGGATCGTTTTGGTGATGTCTTGGTAGTGCAGGTTGCTACTGCTGGCATGGAAAATTTTTTGCAGAGCATTATAGCTGCCCTAGATGCAGTCCTTAGTCCTGCAACAATCATTTTAAAAAACGATGGTAAGATGCGTGAAGTAGAGGGATTGCAAAATACCGTTGAATTTTTGAAAGGATCGGTATGCGAGCATATTTATTTAAAAGAAAATGGTGTGCAATTCAAAGTGCCAATACAGGAAGGGCAAAAAACAGGTTGGTTTTTTGATCATCGCCTAGCGCGTGCTCGTATGCAATCTTATGTACGCAATAAAACTGTTTTAGATGTGTTTTCGTATGTAGGAGGGTGGGGCATTCAGGCTGCGGCGGCGGGCGCAAGCAACGTTGTGTGTACAGACATTTCTGCCAAAGCACTGGCGTGTGTGCAAGAGAATGCTGCCTTGAATGGATTAAATAATGTTGCAACTATCATGGGCGATGCCTTTACTGTTATGCAGGATTTAGTCGCCCAAGGCAGTAAATTTGATGTAGTAATTTTAGATCCGCCAGCATTTATTCCAAGACGCAAAGATGCACCAAAAGGAACCGCGGCGTATTTAAAAGCAAACACCTTAGCCCTGCAATTATTAAATCCGCAAGGTTATTTAATAAGCGGATCCTGCTCAATGCATTTGCCTGCGCAAGAGCTGCGTAATGTGATCCATAAAGCCTCTATTAAAGCTAATAGATCTGTGCAGATCTTAGAGCAGGGGCATCAGTCTCCGGATCATCCAATACATCCTGCGATAGCGGAGACTGAGTACTTAAAAAGCTTTATCGCTCACTGTGGCTAGCTTTTTTGCTAGCATGTGCTTTTTCAAGCGTACATACTTAGGAATACCATTAGCATAGGGTGGATATGCCTCACCTGCAATCAAAGGTAATAAGTATTCTCTGCAGGATGCGGTTATGCCAAAACCATCTGCGCTAATATATTCAGCAGGCAAATATTTTTCACTATTAGCCACAGATTGTAGATCGGTTTCACCGATATGCCATGTATACGGTGCATTACTAGCGCGCACAATGGTAGGCATAATTGCGTTTTTACCTGCTAAAGCAAATTCAACAGCTGCTTTACCGGTAGCATATGCTTGATCCACATCAGTTTGAGACGCGATATGTCTAGCAGCGCGTTGTAAGTAGTCGCATACAGCCCAATGGTATTTGTAGCCTAATTGCTGCTGTACAATTGCAGCAAGACGCGGCGCTACCCCACCCAATTGCGCATGTCCGAACATATCTTTACCTGCACCAGCGCTAACAAAATTCCCATCAGCAGTCTTAATACCTTCGGCGGCAACAATTGCGCAATAGCCATAGGTCTCAACGCAGTTTTTAACTTTTTGACAGAACTTTTCTGCATCGAACTTTACTTCGGGAAACAGAATAATATGTGGTGCTTGGGAAGCATCTTGTGCAGCTAGTGCGCCTGCTGCAGCGATCCAACCAGTGTGCCGTCCCATAACTTCCATTATAAAGACTTTAGTAGAGCTGGCCGACATTGCAGCGACATCCAGCCCCGCTTCTAAAATGGATACAGCTACATATTTGGCAACAGATCCAAAACCAGGGCAGTTATCGGTAACAGCTAAATCATTGTCTATGGTTTTAGGTATGCCTATACAAGTTACAGGGTAGCCATTTTGCTTGCAATATTGTGCCACTTTATTAGTGGTATCTTGCGAATCGCCACCGCCGTTGTAGAAGAAATAGCCAATGTTGTGCGCTTGAAATACTTCTAATATTCTTTGATACTCTGCTTGATTTTCTGCTATGCCTTTAAGTTTATATCGACATGAGCCAAAGGCTCCAGAAGGAGTAGTAATCAAACCATGGATATCAGCCTCGGATTCTTTGCTGATATCTATCAAATCTTCATTTAAAATGCCAACAATACCATTCAATCCGGCGTAAATCTGACCTATTTGTTGTGGGTGTTGCCTTGCTGTTTCAATCACTCCGGCTGCTTGTGCATTAATCACAGGAGTCACACCTCCAGATTGGGCGTAAATAGCATTTTTTATCACAACAGCCTCCTATACTTATGTATACGTAAAATTTTGTAGAATGCAGCTGGTAAAATAAGGTAAAGCAACAAAAGGATCAAGTAGCAAAATGTCGCAAGTAAGAAAAACAGCTAAATTATTTGTAGATATGTTTCTATTAAAGGCTAAGCCAAGCGCTGCGCCTAGTTCTTACGCCTTAGTTTTTGCTCTTTGTACATTTTTTATTCTCTCCAAAGTAGCTATATATTTAGGGTTTATACATATTTATGATCGCTTTGATCCAAAAGATACAATTCATATAACTTACTTTGGCGCTGCATTGATTGCCATGACTTGGCTGCTGCTTTTGTCAGCTACTTTACGAAGTACTTTGTCATATTATAAATTAGTTGATCGCTTTCTGAAAACGTTTACCTCCATTTTAGCCATGGATTGTATATTGAATGTTATATATTTAATATGGTTAGCTGTACTTGGCTTTTCAAATTTGCCAGATGTTGGTGATAAATCTTTAACTTCACTTGCAATTATTTTAGGCTTCATAGCGATGATGTATTGGCAATTTAGAATTTATATGAACATTCTGCTCGATAGCATGAATATTAGTATCTTACAGGCAGGTGTGTTTACTTTGTTTTATTTGTTGTTACAGCATAATTTATCAGAAATGCTATTAAATGCATTAGTTACAGTAGTAATGGTTGATCACAATGCAGCCCTTGTGAATAATGTTGCTGGCACTTTAAACGCGATTTAGGAGTTACCTGTATGAGAATCCATATTTTAGGAATTTGCGGCACATTTATGGGCAGTCTAGCAGTACTGGCTTCTAAATCTGGCATGCAAGTATCTGGACAAGATAGTAAAGTCTATCCTCCTATGAGTACGCAATTAATTGAGCAAGGTATTAGCATAACAGATGGCTATGCAGTAGAAGATATTCCAGTAAACGTAGATCTATTTGTTATTGGCAATGTTATGAAGCGTGGGATGCCGGTAATAGAACATATCTTGAACCAGCGTTTACCCTACATGTCTGGGCGAGAATTTTTAGCGCAATATATTTTAGGTGATCAGCACGTGTTAGTGGTGACAGGTACACACGGCAAAACCACTACTACAAGTATTTTAACTTGGATCTTACATTATGCAGGTTTAAATCCTGGCTATTTAATTGGTGGCGTACCAAATAATTTTGGCATTTCTGCTGATCTTGGTGCAGGTAAATATTTTGTAGTGGAAGGCGATGAGTATGACTGTGCCTTTTTTGATAAGGGATCTAAGTTTTTGCATTATAGAGCTCAAACTTTAATTGTAAATAATATTGAATTCGATCATGCTGATATTTTCAAAGATTTGGACGCAATATTAACGCAATTTAATCGCCTGCTGCGTACGATTCCTGGTAATGGATTGGTGGTATATAGGCAAGATGATCCAAATATTGCAAAGGTTTTAGAAATGGGTTGTTGGACTGCACTTGCGCCATTTAGCCCTCAGGATCCGTTAAACGCTTTACCAGCAACATTATTAGGTGAACACAATCGTTTAAATGCTTTGGCGGCAATCAAAGCAGCCAAAAACGTTGGTGTGCCAGAAGAACTTGCGTTATTAGCCTTACAAGAATTTGCAGGTGTGAAGAGGCGTTTAGAATGTAAAGGTCAAACTAAACACGTCACCGTTTATAGTGATTTTGCACATCATCCCACAGCGATACAAGCAACCTTGGCTGCAATGCGCAGCGCATTAGGTGCTGAGAGGCGCATAATTGCTGTAGTAGATATTTGTTCTAACACTATGCGTGCTGGTGTGCACAAAGATACCTTGGGTCCAGCTGTCGTGGCTGCTGATATTGCTTATTTTTATCATGGCACCGAACTATCATGGGATGTGCAGCAAACTTGGCAGCAAAGTAATAAACCAGGTGGTGTATATAGTGATCATGCATCTTTGCAAACTGCTATGCTACAACAGTTTAAAGACGGTGATGTAGTGTTATTGATGAGCAACGGTGCGTTTGAAGCTTTTGCGAAGACATTACTGCAAGAGCTACAAGATTTGGTTGTGAATAGCATAACTTAAACCGTTGCTGCCGGCTTAAGAAACTAAGTCTTACATGCCGTTGCACCATGTATTTAAATCAAGTACACGCGCACTAATTGTGCGCACAACAGCGCATTATGCACTAGCTAAAAATCCCTCTTTTGCCCCTGGCGTTTATAAATCCAGGTTTACAACCATAATAAGTCTCTACGGTCTCAGTGCTTTGTGCTTGATGTTTGTAGGGCGCCATCTTCTTGCATGTTTGTTGTAATCTAGCCCAGTCAGATGGTGTCAAGAATGACAAAATTCTACTAGATAAATCTTCATTTAATCCTTTCACGTTAAAAGTTAGAGCCAATCCGCTAGCATATTCGGTTTGCTTGTCCTTATATGCCTTGCCCTGATATCTTGCAAATCTGTTATTAGAAGCGAACTGATAATATCGTTGAGATTTGAGTGTGTCTGTAAATTTATCATTTTGAATATCATAAGTGTCAAAAATTATGCTTGTTTCTGGTATTGCATTAAAAATCTGCTCTAATTCCTCGGGTGTTTTGGAGCCTAAGTGGTTGAATGACAAATCAAGAGTTGTAACAGAAGGTTTGATTGCTGCAAAAGCCTGAGCTAATTCAGCGCCTGTTTTGGAGCCTAAGTCGTTGTCTGACAAATCAAGAGTTGTAACATTAGGATTGATTGCAGCAAAGGCTAGAGCTAATTCGGCGCCTGTTTTTTCCCCTAAGCTGTTGTTAGACAAATTAAGCTTTGTAACATGGCCTCGTATTGCAGCAAAAGCTTCAGCTAATTCAGGGCCTGTCCTTTTGGCTAATTTGTTGCAGGACAAATCAAGAGTTGTAACATGGCCTCGTATTGCAGCAAAAGCTTCAGCTAATTCAGGGCCTGTCCT
>DALYEH010000054.1:5424-8414 GCA_031972715.1 Gammaproteobacteria bacterium
CAGGACAAATCAAGAGTTGTAACATGGCCTCGTATTGCAGCAAAAGCTTCAGCTAGTTCGGCGCCTGTTCTGTTGCCTAAAAAGTTGCTACGCAAATAGAGAGTTGTAACATGGTCTCGTATGGCAGCAAAAGCCATCTTTAAATCGCTTCCTGTGGCTTTGCATCCTAATTGGTTTATTGACAAATCAAAAGTTGTATCACTAGCTCCTATATTAGCAAGCACTTGAGCTAATGCTTCGCCCTTCATGTTGTCTAAATTATTAAAGGAGAAGTAAAGAGTTGTAACGGTAGCTGGTATTGCAGCAACAGCTTGAGCTAATTCGTCGACTGTTCTGTTGCCTAGCTCGTTTTCTGACAAACTAAGAGTTGTAACAGTAGGGTTGATTGCAGAAAGGGCTTGGGCTAATTCAGCGCCTCTTAGTTCGCATAAATCGTTGTGATTCAAATAAAGAGTTGTAACAGTAGGTTTGATTGCAGCAAGGGCTTGGGCTAATGCAGCGCCTCCTAGTTTGTATAATTCGTTGCTAGTCAACTTTAGAATTGTAACATGGTTTGGTATTGCATCAATAATATGTGCTAATTCCTGGCCTGTTTTGGAACCTAAGTTCTTTCTTGATAAATCAAGCTTTGTATCATAGGCTGGTGATGCAGTAAAAGCCTGAGCTGATTCGCTGCCTGTATTGGTGTTTAAGTCGTTGCTAGACAAACCGGCGGTTGTAACATCAGTTGTCGTTACGGTAACAGCTTGGCTTGGCTCCCCAGAATACCACCAAGCATGTATAACATTAAATACACGTGCACACGCATGTTTAATAGCTAAAAACGGTTTTGCCATCAATGTTCTCCGTAATATTCTCGTTTTGTATCGTAATCATGTTTTTTATTGCTTTGCGCGTTCACATTTGTTCACCTTCAAAGTTTTCGTAGTCTGCACAACACCGCATTATGCACTAGCTAAAAAATCCCTCTTTTGCCCCTGGCGTTTATAAATCCAGGTTTGAAGCCGCAATAAGTCTCCTCTCAGTGCTTTGTGCTTGATGTTTGTAGGGCGACATCTTCTTGGATGTTTGCAGTAATCTAGCCCAGTCAGATGGTGTCAAGAATGACAAAATTCTACTAGATACATTTTCATTTAATCCTTCTACGTTAAAAGTTAGTGCCAATCCGCTAGCGTATTCGGTTTGTTTGTCCTTATATGCCTTGCCCTGATATCTTGCAAATCTGTTATTAGAAACGAACTTATAATATCGATGAGATTTGAGTGTGTCTCTTAAGTTCTCGGACTCCTTAAGCTCACTGGCACCAAACTTTATGCTTGTTTCTGGTATTGCATTAAAAATCTGCTCTAATTCCTCGGGTGTTTTGGAGCCTAAGTCGTTGCCTGACAAATCAAGAGTTGTAACAGGAGGTTTGATTGCAGCAAAGGCTAGAGCTAATTCGGCGCCTGTCCTCCTTCCTAGCTGGTTGTAACACAAATTAAGAGTTGTAACATTGGCACTGATTGCAGCAAAAGCTTGTGCTAATGTAGCGCCTTTTCTGCTGCCTAGTTGATTGAAAGACAAATTAAGATTTGTAACATTCCCTTGTAATGCCGCTAGAGCCTTTGCTAATCCATCTTCTTTTAGGAAGGCTAAATCGAAGCCGGACAACTCAAGAGTTGTTACATGTGCTGGTATTGCGGCAAAAGCTTCAGCTAATTCATCGCCTGTTTTGGTCTCTAAGCCGCAAAAAGACAAAATAAGTGTTATGACATTAGTTGGTATTGCTGCAAAAATCAGTGCTATTTCAGCGCTTGTCTTGTAGAATAAGCGACTGCTGGTCAAATCAAGAGTTTTAATATTGGCTGGGATTGTAGCGGCAGCCTCTACTAATGCGGTGCATGGTATGTTGTCAAAGTTTGCGCCTCTTAAATCAAGACTTTCAATATTTACTGGGATTGCAGCCGCATCTCGACGTAAAATCCATGAATACCACTTGGTTTTTATAATTACAAATACACGTGCACACGCATCTTTAATAGCTAAAAACGGTTTTGCTATAAATTTACACACTTTTAGAGCGGCATGGCCTGCTTTTTTAAACATATTGTAAAGGCTAATCATTATTAGTATCCATTTTAAAGTCGCTGTAGCTCAATGCTTATTTGGTTGTTAGCATAATAACATACTGGTGCTGTTAATACAATAAGCCCAACATAACGGTGCCGATGCTGCGCCCAAGATTCTAAGACGGAAAGGTGTAGTATCACGCCGTTATTAAAAAGAACAAATGTTATGCTGGCCACGCTGTTTGGTTAACGATCTTGCAGAATAATTCTGCAGTGCGCTCAGCATCATAAATGGCGGAGTGGTGTGATGAAGTATCGTACGCCAGCCCAGCACGTTTTAAGAGCTCGGCCAAAACTGTCTGGCCATACACTAAGGCGCCTAGTGTAGCGGTATCTAAAGAGGTAAAAGCATGGAAGGGGTTATTTTTTAGCTTACAACGCGCTATAGCAGCGTTCAGGTATGCTAAATCAAACCAAGCATTATGCCCTACTAAAACACAACGATTACACCCAGCTTGTTTGGCAATAGGCTCTAACTTGGCAAATAATGAGCTCAAAGCATCTTCTTCAGACACAGCAAATCTAAATGGATGATCGGGGTCGATCTTATTAATAGCCAAGCTTTCTGGGTTGATATTTGCACCGGGGAAGGGATTAACATGACTATGCCAAGTTTCTGCAAGTGAAAATATACCGTTATCATCGCAGTTAAGAGTTACAGCTGCAAGTTCTAATAAAGCATCAGTAAGGGGGTTTAAACCTCCTGACTCCACGTCTACCACTACTGGCAGATAGCCTCTAAAGCGTTGTGCAATTTTTTTATTGTAGATCGTTGGTGTTTCTGACACATTTTTCTCTGTATTTTTGTAACATATTAATGCATTGAGTGTTATATAACCAGAGCCAGCTGATATATATTAGTTGTATATACACCACATTTAT
>DALYEH010000055.1:0-2052 GCA_031972715.1 Gammaproteobacteria bacterium
AGTTCTTCCCTGTTTGTGTTATTCGAGGAAAATCCAAAAGCAATGTGATTATTTCCGGTTATATTGGCATGGGAGAATAAAGGCGCCCAACAATCAGGATCACCATTGTGTTCAATTGTGGTAGTATCATCTTTTTCTCGAGAGATATGCATGATATCTATGCCGTTTTTAAGCACAGCTAATTCTTCATTATTCTTGTTATACTCACACGAAAATGCATTGTTATCTAGAGATTCAAAATACTTTGCTGCATAATCTCTTAAATCCACTGTTTTAAGTACTTTTGCATTATTAGCTTGTTTCTTATCATAGTCTCGATGTGTTGTTTGTGTGGCTTTGACAGCATACTCTTCTTGTTGATGGACTTGAAATTGATAGCGATTATCTTTAGTAGAGGGTATTATTTTACTTGTATAGTGATGTTGAGGATCTTCTGGCCCTGATAATTTATTTTTTAAGTCTGGGTTTCTTAATCTTATTATATGATCTTTATTATTATACACTTCGAACCTTATTTCATTGCCTTGTTGAATGCTATCGCGTGCTACCTCTGTGCGCTTTGGGCCGTTTTCACGATAGTTAAGTGTACCAGTAACCTTGGCTGGTTTGATTAAATGTACGATTAGATCGAAAAAATGCCCTATAAATTGAAGAGGGGCCCTATAGTAGTCAGTACCTGAAGTTTCTGGTTTTACACACAGAGATTTACTACCATCTGGTTCTTCACAAATGCCAAAGCATATAGTTTTGAATTTCCATGGTACTTCAACGTGATTTTTTGATCCAAACCTTTTATAGTTATCAATGCCGTACTGTTGGCCAGAACGCCTTTTGTAGTGTGTTGAGATTCTGGTATATGCTGCCGTGTAGCCTGCAGAATTAGAATCTGTCAATCTCTTGAATAGCTCGCGTGTTTTAGTATGATTATATGTTTTTGAGTTGGCAGAACTGTCATCAGTAAACGCTATATTAAACATGCCCTTACCAAACGGTAGACCATTATCATACGAATTTTTGAGTAAGCACCACAATATGCATGTCGATATATCCACCATGTTGTCTTCTTTTGGATCTATACCAGCTGCGATGCAGAATAAAAACCTTTCCCCTCTAGAAGCGTAATTCAGAGCTGTATCTAGAGAGATATTTTTGCAATGGGTAGCTACATATTCTGCAAAGGTCTTGATATGTTCTTCTTTACCGTGCATTGTTTTTGGCATGATTTTCTATCCAGACAAATTTACTCTAGTATAGTAAACCTGACAAGAACAACTATTTGTTTATTATTTTGTAAGTACCTAACTTACAGCTATGCTCTAGTATCATACTAAATATCAATAAATTATAGATATTTCATACAATGGAGATGGAGCTTATATAAATATCAGTGTTATTAATACCTGATCCTAGTATATGCGTATATTTACAGCTGGCTTTGACCAATGCTTATATTCTGGATGCTTCACATATTCTGTTCTAGACTTTGATGGTGATCTCAATAAATCATAAATAGGTTTATTATTACTCATCTGGTTTGAGAGGAAAAATGTCAACTATATCTAGAATTATGACGCCGATTGCTGCACCATACAATCTAATACGTAGAGGCATATTTTCTTTAATATATCCTGCTTGGTATATCTATGCTCCAACTGCTGCGGAGATAGAAGAGAAGGCTAAAGAACCCATTAATGAGCCTTTAGGGGATTACACATGGAAATTTAATCTGCGTAAAGAACTCGCAGACGATAAGAGCAACCAATTCAAAATGGACCTAGATGGCTGTATGATCTATAAATATCAAACACAACCATATGATCCGAGTAAACAATACGTAATTCATTGTGATGGTAATGCTACTTGCTATGAGGGGATGCTAAATACACTAGAAAGATGGTGTAATTCGAATAGAAACATCGTGCTTTTTAACCCCCCTGGCGTAAAATTTAGTCCAGGATATTGTCGTGGTCCGGAAGACTATATTACCTCTTTGAAATGTATGATTGAACATCTACATGCACGAGGAATTCCATATGAAAATATCACATTATC
>DALYEH010000055.1:2062-8359 GCA_031972715.1 Gammaproteobacteria bacterium
TAATGATTACCATAAACAGCAGCACCGTGTTAAGCTATTTAGTGATCGTTCTTTTGCAAGCATGGCAGATGAAGCAGCAATGTTTGTTAAAAATAGTATACCTACCACTATCTTACGTGCAACTATAGGCAATGCACTATATTACGTTGTGAATGGTTTTGTTCGTATGTTTGGTATAAACTTTAGTCCTGTAAGTGCTTTTTCTGACATTAATACTATACATCCTGGAGATGCGCGCTGTATTGCTGTTAAAAATGATCGTATTGTACCATTTGCGCAGAGCCTATATGCTGGATTATCAGAAGAAATGCGTAGCAAATATGCTGGAATGTATGAAGTAGACATTACTACAGACGAGGATCCACATAATTTGCCACTCTCAATGCTCAACAGTACAAATTCAGAACTATCTGGTGAGAAATATTTTCTAAACACTTTAAATATTTTCGCTCCAGGAAGTCAAACTGAGAAGCAAGCAGCCGCGCAGACACATGAACTACTCATAGAGATTATGGCTATTGTAAAGGCTATCTCTGATCTGCAGGAGTTGACTAATACTGTTATGACAAAAAAGCAGCAGAAGGAAATGCTGAAAATGATCGGGGCATGGCAAGTTAAAATTGAATCAGAGATTACACAGCTATTGGAGATTGGTAAGCAATTCAATTTGGTGCAGAATCCTAAAATACAACAGCTTCAATTAAAGCTCGATGAAATACTATCGATAGCAACCAAAGTGCAACAGTACTTGCAAGTGATGGTGCAAATAACGGAGAATGCATCTATACAAAATAGTTCAATGTTTTTTAGAACTAAGCCTTCGAGTACTATACTACCTGAAGAGCCACGCATTAAAGCAGTTCTAGAAGAAATTAATGAGCAACTTGTGCGCTTTACTAATAAATTCCCGTAAATTAGACAATACTAGAGTACTTATGAGTAAGACACGCTATGCCAATTCTTTAACATTATGTGCAATTCCACTTGATGCGATTTTGACACCACAGGAAATTTCAGTAATTTTGTGTGCTATGATCTGCATATCTGTTCTACTTAAAATTGATACACGAATGTATCTGCCCGCATCTAAAATGCCTTGACTATCTATATTACGCACATAAACTCTAGCTTTAGCTAAACGTTCAACATACTCAGAGGCTTTAATATTGGTGGCGCTAACATCTAGTAAAACTGAGTTAATAATTGATGGAATAGTCTTAATCATCGGCGCATGTTTATCTAATAATCCTACAAAGTACTGTTTACTTTCATGAGTATTTTTAATTTGCTCCTGATAATATTGTATATTTTTAAAACTTTCATAAAGAGCCATTTGAGTAAGTGTAGGTATAATATATGGTGGGGTATAGCCGCATAAACTTTCAGCATGTGTTCGATGCACAACACAAAATCCAGCCCGTAAGCCACTGAGCGCAAAAGTTTTTGATAAGGATTTGAAGATTATCAGGTTTCTATAAGTTGAGCATAAATCTGCTATAGAATCGATATTACTATTATATTCGCTATAAGTTTCATCAACAATAAGATTAATGCTTGAATCTACTTGGTTGATAAGCTCTATAAGTTCGCTACGCGTTATATTTTGTCCGCTAGGATTGCTGGGGTTGATAAGAACTATAGCGGATGGTTTATAAATTTTTGTTTGCGCAAGTAGTCTTGATATGTCAATTTTGAAAGCAACCTGATCAGTAAACATTTCATAAACAGGCAATCCGTAGATGTTCCTGACAATATGCTCATATTCTCCATATGCTGGCTTAGGGATCAGCACACCACGTTGATCAATAAAATTGGGTAGCACGCGATATATAAGTTCAGAGGAACCTGCTCCTATTACAATTGTGTGTGGATCTAGTTTATAGGCATCTGCTATTGCAAATATCACATTCGAATTGGTTGGAGGTGGTGATGTACGTATACCCCAAGCTAGATGTTGAGATAACTTCTCTACCACACTAGGGGCGGGTGGATACCAAGCATCTAAAACATCCGCAGCGTAGCTTGTCTCCAAAAGACGCATATTACTATAGTCTAAACCGATGCTTTCGAAAACGCGTCCGCCATGGAAACATGGTGCAGCATGCTTGTTTCTAACCGTATCTTCCATGATATGTTTACTCTAAGAATTTGATTTTATCATAGCATATACTTCACAAAAATCCTACAGCATACCAAGTTTACTGTACAATATTGCAAAGATTGTGAGAAGATAACATTTGAAATTACCAATCAGTGATTTTACTATATCTACGTGAATAGTTAAGAGGGAGTTTAGCAATGAAGACAATTTTTGATCCGATATCCATAGGTGATATGCAATTACCCAACCGTATTTTCATGGCGCCAATGACGCGTGGACGAGCTGATGCAGGGGGAGTCCCTAATGCGCTCATGGCTCAGTATTATAGTCTGCGTGCTGATGCTGGACTTATTATTACTGAGGCCACTGCTATTTCTACGCAAGGCGTTGGTTGGATCGGAGCTCCAGGTATCTGGAATGAGGCACAAGTGCAAGGGTGGAAGTTAGTAACTGACGCTGTGCATGCTAGGAACGGGCACATTTTTTTACAATTATGGCATATGGGCCGGGTTTCTCATCCTGATTTTTTAGGTGGAGAATTACCTGTTGCTCCTTCAGCGATCGCCGCACATGGTGAAAGCACAACTCCTGCTGGTAAAAAGCAGTATGTTACTCCACGCGCACTAAGTGTGCAGGAAATCAAAGCAACTGTACAAGACTATGCTTTAGGTGCGAAGCATGCGATACAAGCTGGATTTGATTGGGTTGAAATTCATGGTGCTAACGGCTATTTAATTGATCAATTTATTCGCGATGGCTCTAACAAACGCACTGATGAATACGGTGGAAGTATTGAAAACCGGTTGCGCTTTTTATGGGAAGTAACTGAAGCAGTAGTTGCAGCGGTGGGAGCAAAAAAAGTTGGTGTACGTTTATCACCAAGAGGGGCATATAATGACATGCATGACAGTGATCCAATCAAAACCTTTTGTAGCGCGGCAGAAATGTTAAGCGCACAAAAAATCGCTTATCTACATACTTTGGAGCCATTACCAGGGCACATGATGGCATCTGAAGGTGAACGTGTCACACCGCATATAAGGAAAGTATTCCCTGGTGTTATTGTTACTAATGGTGGGTATAATCTGGAATTAGCAAATAAAGCGATAGCTGATAATGAGGCAGATGCTTTTGCGTTTGGCGTGCCGTTTTTAGCGAACCCAGATTTGGTAGCGCGCTTCAGCAAACACACAGCACTCAACCCTCCTGATTTTGCTACCTTTTATACTTCTGGTGCCAAGGGATATACTGATTATCCAAGTATGCAGGATAAATGAATACATACTATAAATTAGTTGTCTCAACTAATTTATAGTAAATTCTATACAGTAATGGAAAGAGTATTGCCCAGTTTATAAGTAAATATATTATACTGCGATGCAGCTCTTTTGTATTGAGCACTCCAAGCTTCATTGCAGAGTAGTAACTCACTGTCCCTCCAATCGCCCCACAAACACTTAAAATAGCCATGTTATATCTGTGCAGAAACTTAAGAGAGCAGTTAAAAGTGGTAAGAAACAAGATCCATAAAGAAAGCAACCATAGGTTTGACCAGCTAAGTACTGATGGTGCATGTGCAAATTCAAAAACATCAAGGCTTGCAGATAATATGTCGTTCAATAAGCCACAGAATGCCAGAAGCAAGATTAAGAAAACTTCCTTAGGTTTATAATTACAGATTAGTATGTTTATCAAAGCCACGGCTAAAACGATCAAAGCAATAGCAAAATTGTGGTATATGCCACACAGTATCCATCCAATATAAAATAAAGAGATGTTCAGGATTTTTTGCATGTTGTCCGCGATATCTATAGCAAGGTCTGTCTAAAATGTTGCTGTCCAGTGATTCACAGTGGATGCAAAAAGTATAGTAGTTTTAGCTTTCACAGCAAGTATTTACTGCTCTACATACAAGTGTGTCATATGTGAGGTGCGGTACATACATTAATTAGGTACAAAGTGAAAATATGTATCTGGGAACGGCTCATTATCTAAAGTGTAGTGCCACCATTCTTCATGATATTCTTTAAAACCATTGTTTAACATGGTAGTACGTAGGATATTTCGCATCTGTGTCTGTGCTGTACTAATAAGTTTAGTATCATGATACTAAACCTCATGAAATAAATCAAAGCTTGAACCCATATCCACGGTATTGTCATCTAAAAATGGAAGTTTCTGATTGTCTTGCAACAATCTAGTACTAATCTTGATATGCTGCAAACTATCAGCGATTGATATGATTGCTAAGTCAAAAGTACTACCACGACTATGACCATATTTTTCGCATAGGGTCACCAAGATTAAATAAACAATTCACCAAAGTATGGCACTTTGGTGAATATGTGATGTGGTTGCAAAACCTAAACGCTATCAACTGTCTAAACGTGCTGAAGGATTGTTTGAAAAAGAGCTTTGTATTTCAGCATGTATACCAGCAGTCTCTTGCGGAACAGGTACTCTTGAAAAAGTGCCTGTTTTATGTTTAATGTATCCCTGGAATAGTCTTGGGTATGGGTTGTTTAACCACTCTCTGTCTTGTTCAAAGTATATCTGAACCTCTCCGTTTGGCGCTGCGTTAATATTTAGATTTTCTGCCGCATCAACTAACGCATTATTCAAGACTAAGCTTTGGCCAGCAGCAAGAACTAAATTATTCAGACAATGATTGTCAGCTAAAATACCTACTTTAACTGCATTAGGAGCTGATTGCTCTTGCTGAATATCATGTGTGAGACCACTGATCGTGAGATTTCTCCCGGCAGATAAAGATACACTGCTGGTTTTGTCTTCATTGTCTGAAAGGATTACGCCGGCAAGCATGGAATCGATTTGGCTTGATAAGGTGGCTACTTTGCACATAATTACAGCTCTTGTTGCGGAGAATGTAGTATGCCGATTTGAAAACTGTACAGGTCTAGGCTCTTCTTTGCATTTACTTATTGTGCGCTGTATGTGTGCTTTCATACGTGAGCGATCATCGCTATTAAATTCTGATACCTCGCTACAACGCAAATCTGGGTTGCCGATTAAAAATTTATCTACATCGTCTTTCGTGATCTTAAATCTACCCGTGATCCTAACAAAGAGCTCACCATCTATTTTGACTCTTCCTATAACTACGCCATGAGCAGATAGAAACTGTTTTATCTTGTCGTCTATTGGGTCTTTACAGTCTATTAATAAGCCAAATAAATTGACTGTAGGAGCAATCATCAAACCATCGTAATTTTGCATTGTATTGCCATTAATGTTTATTTGCTTCGCTGATCTCAACATATCTACTTCCTTAATTTGGCTGTTATAAATTGTAGTCTAACACTAATAGGGTTTTGCTAACAACAATTGCTGTGCTTTTATAACGTATAATGCTATATAGATCGCAAGAATATCCTATAATACAATGATAAGTTGTGAATGGCAAATCATCACTTGCATCTCATCACTTGCATCTCAAGTATAACAGCAGAGACTTTCTATTCCTAAGAACAGATATTGTTATTCAGGCCTGATGTTACAACTGAATCTTTCAGCTTAATTTTGATTCTCTCTGCTGGCTGTTTCTCTCTATCCTTTGTTCTTTCACGGGCAAGCATCACATCTCCGATCTCAGCAGTCGTTTTCACATGTGTTCCGCCACATGGAACTGTAGCAATCCCAGGAATGCGCCAATATCTGCGTTGCAGTCTTTCATCAAGACAACCAGTTAAAATGGGCAGGTTGGCATTTATGATGTGTTTGATTTTAGGGAAATACTTACTTATATTTTCACCCTCGTTTAATTGCAGGGTAGACAGTCTAAAGTCTACCCTTGCTCCATCAGCGCTCATGTGAGCACCAGTCTTGAATACAACGCTGTCAATTTCTTCTGGCTTTAATTCTTCATTCGCTCCTTTGCACAGCAAAATGCGATTGATAATAACCAAGATCAACTCACATGCAAAATGCAAACGCATTAATTTGTATCTACGGTCCCAGTTGATTTCTAGTGTAACAACATCTCCCGTTTTTAACCCATGGTTGTCTGGTAAAGTATATATAATGTCGGTATTAGAAATTCTTGACTCTAAAACAGGTATGCCATTTACAGTAGCATGGTCACCTTCCTGCCCACCAGATTCAGAAAATATTATTGTTTCACGAAACAAAACATCTTTTCCAGAGACATGCATGACACTGGTTTGCAGACATGTTTG
>DALYEH010000056.1:0-3951 GCA_031972715.1 Gammaproteobacteria bacterium
CGCAGAGGAACCCTTAATACTTTGCGCAGGTGGGCCTAAAAAGCCCATACTTTCACCTATGAAAGGTAATGCAATCGCAAAAATACCCAAGAGCAAGTATAGGATTGGAGTTGCTAAAGGCACAATCTTAGGATTACGTCTGTGGATCTGAAATTGTGTAAATGAAGCGGCTAATAAAGCTAAGCCAACGACGATACAAACAGCCCACATTAGTTTTGTCAAAATATCGCCGCCGATCATCACTTTAGAAATTATATCTGCAAGTGGCGCACCGCCGGTTGTCTCTGCTGGCGCGAATACTGCACTGCTGGCTAATAGTAATAAAGATCCTAATAATATCCGTTTAATCTTAACACCTATATTTATCTGCTGTAGCGTGAGTTTAGATGATAAAGTTTGTTAAAGTCTACTAACTTTCTGTATGCATTTTGTTGGTGGGTCGTGAAGGACTCGAACCTTCGACCAATAGATTAAAAGTCTACTGCTCTACCACCTGAGCTAACGACCCAAGATTAAGTAAGGAGCAATTATACAGCAACCATTATCCTGGTCAATAGTCTAATGCATCAGTTCTCAATTTTGGCGCGATCAATACGTACTATATTGGTTTCGGCAATTCTGGCCCTAGCAGTGTCCGGAAACTTTGTTACCACCTGCTGTAAAAGCTCCTTAGCGACGGCTAAATGCTCTTGATCAATTTCCAGTAATGCCAATTTCAATAAGGCATCCCCCTCACGTTCTTGGCCTTGATATTTGTTGATTACAATATTGAAAGCCTCTTTAGCATGACCTAACAAATCGCTATCCGCACGATTTGCGTGCCATTGCATGCGGTATAGCTCTCCTAACCAATAATATGCGTCACTGGCATAAGTACCCTCTGGGAATTGCCAGAGCAAATCTTTAAATTCTAATATGGCTTCGGCATACTTTTTAGTACGCATTAATGTGCTGGCTGCCTCATATAAATCCTTTTCATTGGTGCCTGGTACATCTGCGCTGAACGATTGTGTTTGAGGTGCCGTTGCTGCTGGTGCCGATGTTGAGCTTGGTACTGAAGCTGCTTGCGGTACCGCCTCTGGTACTACTTCTTTAGGTGCATGCGGCAACACCTCTGAAACGGTGCTCGGCTCATCTGCAGCCTTGGCAGAAGGATCTATTTTATTTAAGCGCTGATCTAAATTTATAAATAACTTTTCTTGCTTTTGATTTAAAGAATTAGTGATATTTTGTTGTTCTTCTAATTTACCACGCAACTCTCGAAGCTCTTGTTGTAGAGTATCTATTTGCTCTAGTAGCTTACTATTGTACTCATTTTCAACAATATTCTCTAATCTTGTCACTCTATTATCAATATCAGAGCGCGCCCAACATGCGTTGGGCACAGCCATGATCACTAAAAAAATACCCAGTATAGTTTTAGTAGTGCGCATAATTAACCTACGTCGTTGTAGTCTAATTCAGCACGACGATTTTGTGCCCATGCAGCTTCATTACTCTCTAAGTTCACAGGCTGTTCCTTGCCATAACTTACGCTAGAAAGTCTTGTGCTAGGTACACCTTTAGTTTGTAGATATCGAGATACTGCATTTGCTCTTCTTTCGCCAAGCGCAATATTGTATTCTCTACTACCACGCTCATCGGTGTGACCTTTTACGGTCAAAGCTAGATTTGGATGGTCTAACATGTATTTAGCATGTACATTCAATACTCGCTCATCTGCTGAGGAAATCGCTGAATCATCATAGGCAAAATGAATTACCTTTTGATTCAATAAAGCCATTTCTTGTTCTGGGCTCATCACTTCGCCATCAAAACTCGCCATTGATTGCACGCCGCTGCTATTATCACTGTAATCATTACTAGCAGTCTTGGCATGCTTATTACCGCCACAGCCTAACATAACAGATGTTAATCCACCGATTAGAATAACTGCGGCTAGCTTTTTAACTGACATTTTATTTCTCCTAATAAACAATTCACTAACTATATCATTTTTATATAATCACCCTTCTATTAAGAATGGTGACCAGGCTGGTTCTTTAACATTCCCGTCTTGTACCGGGATACGCATTCTAAATTTACCGTCTAGCGTAACAGCACCCAACACATTCTGGTTTGTTTCGCGCATTCCATACAGAACCATCATTCCATTTGGCGCTAATGTAGGTGATTCATCTAAATTGGCACGAGTGATAACACGTAACCTGCCACTATTTAAATCTTGTACAGCAATATTATACGCACCCTTTTCACTTTGATGCAGCATGACTAATTGCTTGCCATCTGGTGTGACCGATGGCGTAACATTATAATTGCCGTTAAAAGTTAATCTCTGCACTTCACCTGTTTGCAATACTACTCTGTATATTTGAGGTTTTCCACCACGATTTGAAGTAAATAGGATTGACTGCCCATCTGGATGCCAATAAGGCTCCGTATCAATTGCTCCACCAGAAGTCAATCGGGTTAACTTACGCGAAGCTAAGTCTAGTAAATAAATTTTAGGGGAACCGTCTTTTGACAGTACTAAGGCTAATTGTTGTCCATTAGGCGACCAAGCAGGCGCTCCGTTAATACCTGGATACTTAGTTAAGGTTTCAATAATACCATTTTCTAAAGTCACTACATTTATAGATGACCTGCCACCCTTAAATGACACAAAGGCAATTTTTTTACCGTCTGGCGACCAGCGCGGCGACATTAGTGGGTAGTTTGCAGACACCAACGGCTTATCGTTAAATCCGTCGGCATCCGCGACTGTTAAAGTATGTACAGTTTCGTTTTTATATCTATCTACCGTTATATATGCGATCCGCGTCGAGAAAAAACCACGCACGCCAGTAAGCTTCTTAAAAATTAGATCGCTAATATAATGTGCTAAAGCTCTAAATTGCCCAGGATATTTATCTTTAAAACGTACACTTAATAATGGCTGCTCACTTGCTTTGTAAATATCTATAAGTTGAAAACTCACATCGTACAAGCCATTACCCTTAGGAGTTACAGAACCTATGACTAAATTAGCAGCACCGTAGTTTTTCCAATATCCATAATTTACTTCGCTGATAGCGCGTGGATTGGTACCTTCATTCTCCACATTTAAAGCTCTAAAATGACCACTATTATGTAAATCACGTTTAATAATTTGTGAGATGTTCTCGACTTCTACAGCACGATCAATGGGATCGGATGGTATAGCTGAGTTAAAAGGTACGACGGCAATAGGAATACCTATGCTTTGCCCGCCTGTTATTTCTATAAATAAAGGTTTGGCAAGTAACCATGGGCTAAACATAATTAGCACACATGACAATACTAAAGTTTGAAGTTTGTTTTTGTTAGTAAATTGCATCCGCAGACTGATCTCCGTTTCTGAAGGATAATACTATATCACGTAATTGTGTGTACAATTCTTGATCTTGGGGCATAGGAAATGGGGCACTCTTATATACAGCTGCCGCAGACATTTCGTCATATGCAGGATTGCCACTTGTTTCGACTATATTCACGCTTGCGATTGAGCCATCAGGTAACAAACGAATACGAATTTTACAACTAATATCATTATTAAAAACGCTAGATAATATACGATTATCTTCGACTAATGCCTGAAAAGCTGCGCGATATTTGTCGACTTCACTCATCATAAATTCTAAATGCTCAGCTGCCAACCTGTCTTGTGCAGCTTTGACTGCGGCTAACCTAGCATTTTCCTGTGCACGCTGCTCTGATGCTTTCTTAGCTGCGCCTTCTGCTGCTTGCTTGGCTGCCAACTCTTTTTTTTGTAGTTCCTTTTTGGCCAAGTCTTGCTTGGCCAGCTCTTTTTTTTCTAAATCCTTCTTGGCTTGTGCTTGCTGCTGCGAAATTTGTTTTTTAAGTTGTTGCTGCTCCTGCTCTAATTTAAGCTTTTGCTCCGCTGCCTTTTTGTTCGCTGCTTCTAATTGTAAT
>DALYEH010000056.1:3961-4813 GCA_031972715.1 Gammaproteobacteria bacterium
TAGCAGCTTCAAGCTCTTTGCGCGCTGCTTCAGCCTCATGCTTTAACTTTTCCGCCTTACGCTCTTGTAGTAGCAACTGCTCTTGAGCCAACTTCTGTTTTTGCAATTCTTCTGCTGCCGCTGTAGCTTGCCGTTGCAAAGCTGCATCAACTGCTTTTTTGTCAAACAGCGTAGCCTTTACAATTTTTTGCTGATCACCATTTGGATCAGGATTGACCTGCAAGTTCACTGTTACTTGTGGCTTTTTCTCAGTGAAAGAAGTAGTACTTAATAAAATGCCAAAAAATACCATGTGCAAAGCCACGGAAACTAAAAAACTTTTAGAAAATATTAATCTACCCTTTACCAATTGTCTCTAACCCTACACTAGGAACACCAGCATGTTGTAATAATACCATTGCATCTAACACGGTATTATAGTTCACTCTTTTATCAGCTTTAACCATAACAGGACGTTTTTTATCCCGAATCAAAGCAGCAGCAACTTCAGCTTGTAATTTTTGCGCATGAATTGGACTATCAGGATCAGGACTGATATTTAAAAATAATTCACCTTTGTGATTCACACTCACAACTATTGGTAAGTGCGTATCTTTTGCCAACGGTTTTGCATTTGCAGTAGGCAAATCTACCGCAACACCTTGATTAATCATGGGTGCTGTAACCATAAAAATTACTAATAACACCAGCATAACGTCTATATACGGTACAACGTTGATCTCAGCAATAGAGCGACGCTTGCGCATTTCAATCATCGTCGTGCACTCCACTCACTCTACGTTGCATAATCGCAATAAATTCTTCCATAAACATACGGTACTTTAATGATAAACCATCAACTTGGCTAATATA
>DALYEH010000056.1:4823-8200 GCA_031972715.1 Gammaproteobacteria bacterium
ATATACCGATTATATGCGATACCTGCTGGAATAGCTGCAATTAAACCCATCGCCGTCGCAATCAATGCTTCAGAAATTCCAGGCGCAACCATTGCTAAAGTAGCTTGTTGCACAGCACCTAATTGTCGAAATGAGTTCATAATACCCCACACAGTCCCAAATAATCCTACATATGGACTCATGGATTGAATTGTTGCTAAATAGGCTAGATTTTTTTCCAAACGTGCTTCTTCTGTTGCCACACTGATGCGCATAGCACGCTGCACGTTTTCTAGATATAGTTCTGGTTTATGTAGATTTTGCTTTTTTAAGCGCACGAATTCTTTGAATCCGGCCACAAAAATCGCATCTAAGCCAAAAACTTTCTTCTGCTGCGTAGACAATTTATTATATAGTTTAGTTAAATCAATTCCAGACCAGAAATTATGCTCAAAATTCTCTGATGCACTGGCACACATCCTTAAAAATTTACCGCGCTGTAAAATGATGCTCCAGGAAAATACGGAAGCAAGGACCAATAAAAACATCACTGCTTGCACTAATAAACTAGCATTGGTAAATAAACTTAGTAATGACATATCAGTAGTCATGTAATATCCCCTTCTTTAAAGCATCTGGCACTGCGGTTACTTGCATGTGCTTATTAATAACTGCTAATTTTATTTCTGCAGAACATAATAATTCTTTGGAAATAGCATGAAAAATCTCTTGTATATATTGTACACTAGCCTTGCCGATATGACTAACCCTTGAAACTATAAGCAATTCATCATCTAAACGAGCGGCTTTAAGGTATTTCACTTGCGCCTGCACTACGGCAAATTGTACCCCATGCTCAGTTAACAATGTATTTAAATTTATGCCTGCAGCACGTAAACACTCAGTGCGTGCCGCTTCAAAAAAGCGCAAATAATTTGCATGGTACACAATTCCCAGCGCATCTGTATCCGCATAATATACTCTGGTCTGCATTCTGTGTTCACGCATGCTTGTCCCGTTACATTAAATTTGTATTGCTACAGCAAAATGTTGAATGGCTTTATCAGTCACCACCCTACCTCTCGCCGTTCGCATTAAGAAACCTTGCTGAATTAAAAATGGCTCAATCACGTCCTCGATTGTACCTCGTTCTTCACTAATAGACGCTGCGAGACTATCAATCCCTACCGGCCCGTTGGCAAATTTCTCAATAATAGTGCGCAATAATGCACGATCCATATTATCAAAGCCAGCCTGGTCTATCCCTAGCGCAGTTAGAGCATAATCTGCAACGTGTTTATCAATATGTTGATTAGCCTTCACCTGCGCATAGTCACGTACTCTGCGTAGTAAGCGATTTGCAATCCGCGGTGTGCCTCTAGCACGACGCGCTATTTCCAAAGCCCCGGCTTCATCAATACTGATATTGAAAATACTAGCGCTACGAAATAATATTTGCTGCAACTCAGCCACCGAATAAAACTCAAGGCGCTGCACGATACCAAAACGATCGCGTAACGGAGAGGTCAACAATCCAGCTCTTGTAGTAGCACCCACCAAAGTAAAAGGAGGTAAATCTAGTTTAATAGAACGGGCGGCTGGTCCTTCGCCAATCATAATATCTATTTGGCGATCTTCCATGGCTGGGTATAAAATTTCTTCTACTACAGGACTGAGACGATGAATTTCATCTATGAATAAAACATCCCCTGGTTGCAAATTTGTAAGCAGAGCGGCTAAATCTGCCGCCTTATCTAAGACTGGCCCAGAAGTTTGCCTTAAAGAGACACGCATTTCTTGTGCAATAATATGTGCTAAGGTCGTTTTGCCTAACCCCGGTGGCCCAAAAATTAAAATATGATCTAACGATTCGCCTCTATTCTGCGCTGCAGTAATAAAAATTTGCATCTGCTCGCGGACTTGCGTTTGGCCTATATATTCTTGCAATAACTTAGGACGAATAGAGTTACAGATCTCATCCTCATTCCCCTGGCCTATGGCACTTGTTAAACGATCTTCTTCAATCATAGGATCCCTTGTTTACTTGACGATTGCTTGTAATGCTAAACGAATTAATGCTTCACTATCTGCGTCTTCTACATATACCTTACGTATAGTCGTCTGCGCATCGTGTGGTTTGTAGCCTAAGGCAATTAAGGCACTTACTGCATCTTGCTGCGCAATTTGTTTAAGACTAGCTTGAGTATTATCTATAATTATAGAATCTAAGGCATGCAAACTACCAGTAAATTGCTTATCTAATTTATCTTTCATTTCTATAATTAGACGCTCAGCAGTTTTTGCCCCTACGCCTGGCAACTTTACTAGTCTACTTGTATCACGATTTTCTATGCATTGTATAAAACTAGCTACATTCATCCCAGACAAAATTGCTAAAGCTAGCTTTGGCCCTACACCAGTCACTTTAATAATTTGCCTAAACAATAAACGTTCGGACTCATCAGCAAATGCATACAATAATTGTGCATCTTCTCGCACTATAAAATGTGTGTATAAAAATACTTCGCTATTTATTGCAGGTAATGCATAAATTGTAGTCATAGAGGCCTGTAGCTCATAACCAACCCCGTGCACTTCTACCACGAGTAGAGGAGGCTTTTTTACAGTCAAGATGCCGCGTAAGTGTCCAATCATACTACATTGTGTCCTATGAAATTTAAGTTGTTACTATGGCATAAGGCTACTGCCAGTGCATCTGCAGCATCAGTAGCCGGCACATCATTCAAACGTAAGATAGCTTTGATCATATGTTGCACCTGAGCTTTATCAGCATTGCCGTAGCCAACCACTGCTTGCTTTACAACACGTGCAGTATATTCGGCTATAGGTAACTTATGGCTAGCTGCAGCTACAATCGCAGCTCCACGTGCTTGCCCCAATTTTAAAGCAGCAGCAGCATTTTTATGCACAAACACTTTTTCTATGGCCGCTTCTTGCGGTTTATAATGCTGGATGATTGCATTTAAATCTACGTAAATTTGATGCAATCGTTGTGGCCATTCTTGCTTACCAACCTTAATACACCCACTAGCAATATAATGCGCAACATTTTTTTGGATGTGGATTATGCCATACCCTAAAGTGATCGATCCTGGATCTATTCCTAATATGAGCATGTCATTCCTTTAGCAGCGTGAGATATTGTTGCGGCCCTCAATTTCTTGAGAGTACTTCTTCCGCTATTTCAGCATTAGTATAGACTGATTGCACATCATCCAAGTCCTCTAGCACGTCAATTAGTTTTAGAATACGTTCAGAATTTTCCGCATCCAGTACCACTTCATTGCTTGCTACTTTGGAGATCTCAGCCATACCGATTTTACAATTGTGCTTTTCTAAAGCCTCTTTGACACGGTTGAAATGTTCTGGGCTTGTTT
>DALYEH010000057.1:0-8163 GCA_031972715.1 Gammaproteobacteria bacterium
CCTACAGCGAGTACAAACTTATGACATCAATGCACAAGATCAAAATCCTGAAAACATGCTTTATGAGGACGCTAAACAAAGTATATGTAGTCTAACCAGCCCTTTGATCCTAAGTAAACACCATAGGTATATCAACGAAAGGCCTGAATTAGAAGCATATGAAGCGCAGGAAGGCATTTTAGAATATACGACACGCAAGCTGTGGCAATGCTTTAGCTGCTAACCATATGATTTTAGCCTTTTTTGCGTTTTATTTAACTTTTAACATTTGTTGATAAAATTGATTTAATCCTTATTACCTGGAGTATATATGTTTTCACAATTTAAACTTAGCCAAGCAATGCAATCTGAGAGCCAAGGCTCAACTAATAAGTATGCCAAATCTGATCTTGGACTGGGATTAAAACCTCTAGCTATGACACTCGAAGAAAGGGCAACATGCACTGACAATCCACTTACTAAAGCACTACTTGAGATTATGGTTAACAAAAAATCAAATCTGTGCGTAGCCGCGGATGTTACTAACTCTGCGCAATTGCTAGAGCTTGCTGAAGCTATAGGTCCACATATATGTATGTTGAAATTACATATAGATATACTAGATGATTTCAATCCAGAATTCCCACAAAAATTAATGGCAATCGCTACAAAGCATAACTTTTTATTATTTGAAGATAGAAAATTTGCAGATATTGGTAACACGGTCAAACAGCAATACAAAGGCGGCGTATATAAAATTGCAGACTGGGCGCATATAATCAATGCACATAGTGTTCCAGGAGATGGAGTTATAGAAGGCTTAAAATCTGTTAAAGGTGATCGTCAGGATAGAGGCTTGCTGTTGATTGCGCAGATGAGTTCTAAAGGTCACCTATGCACAGATGAATATAGTAAAGCTACAGTTGCAATGGCTGAAAAACATAGTGATTTCACAATAGGTTTTATTTGTCAAGAAAATCTAAGCAGTGATCCTGGCTTGCTACATTTTGCTCCTGGAATACAATTCATAAGCAAAGGTGATGGCTTAGGGCAACAATACCGCACTCCAGAGGAAGCGCTTGCTACAGTGGACGGTATTATTGTTGGCCGTGGTATCATTGAGCCCAAAAACAAAACACCAGCAGAGGCAGCTAAGGAGTATCAAGAAGCCGGATGGCGTGCTTATTTAAATCGTGTGCAGAGTGTACGTGCTGAGTCGCAAGGCGCTTCAACAGACTCCAGTGTACTTAGGCAAACTCCAGTTTAGCTTCACTAATACAAGAGTTGCTTATGCCAAAGAGGTAATAATTGTATTGCCCAGGAATAGTACCGCTTTCCTGTGAACTTTGTTGAGCTATAATATAGACATCTAGCATGAGATTTTTTGCCCGGAGTATTTGCCCCGGGTCATGTAGGTCATAAAGATAATTTAATCCAGGGATGGGGATAAGTATCATGATAAGCACTTCTTTAGTGACAACTGGTATAGCGATAGATAATTATAGGGTAGTAAAAATCCTTGGTGTTTCTAGGGGAATCATTGTACGCTCGCGCTCAGTAATAGGCACACTAGGGGCTGTAGTGCAGACTATTTTTGGTGGCGATATTACGCTTTTGACTGAACTTTGCGAAAGAACGCGTAGAGATGCTTATGAGTTAATGATTGTGCATGCCCAAGAGCTCGGTGCCAATGCAATAATTGGTATGCGCTATGATGCAACGGAGATCATGAACGGCGTGAGTGAAGTCTTAGCATATGGCACAGCGGTGTTAGTAGAGCCAATATCAAGTTAAAAGTAACTGCAGTCTAATGAAGTCACAAGGACGTATTCAATATGCAATTTGCAGAAGCATTGTTTTGGATTTGGGCATTTTGTGCAATCTTTATTTTTCCTTTTTATACATACAAAAGAATCAATGATTTAGCGCAAGAAATAAAAATACTGCGAGGCTTGTTATTTTCCGATCAACATAAGGCTGTGCATAAGGAAACTGCTAAAGACACACCGCTTACGCAGGCTTCACATGTAGCAGATGTTGCCAAACCAGTCGTAGAATCTATTCCACGAGAGAAAGCAAAGCTTAAGAGCAGCAGAGCTATCTTTGATCTTGAGCTACAAGTGGGTACAAGATTGCCAGTTTGGATTGGCAGCATATGTTTGATATTTGCAGCATTTTATCTGATTCAGTATTCGATTGAATTGGGTCTGATTAGTCTGTCTGTGCGTTTAATGATTAGCTCTCTTTTTGGCATACTCTTAATATGCGCTGGCCATTTTATTACTCGCTTGTCCAATTTCGGAAATGGCACACGCATATCCCAAGCCTTATTAGGTGCTGGTATAGCTACACTATATTTAAGCGTATTTGCAGCAACACATAAATATAACCTAATTTCTTTTGGTGTAGGTTTAGGCGCATTGTCTGCTATAACAATTTTCTGCATTATTTCCTCTTTATATAAAGGAGCGCCAATTGCTGTCATGGGCCTTGTCAGTGGTTTGGTGACGCCTATATTATTTAAAGGAGAAGCAAGTGCAGTGTTAATATTCTCGTATATATATTGTATACTGCTTGGAACATTTATTGTAGCTAAAAAAAACGACTGGTGGAGATTGGCAGCAGTAGCTACCTTTGGTGGTTTAGTTTGGGTAGTAGCATGGTCACTGCTGTACCCAATATCTAATACATACCTGTGGTTAAATTTATTTGTATTAGCAACTATTGGTACTTTTGTAACACTATTTCAAGCCGCCACGCCTACGCGCCTGATTATCGCATTGATTGCATTGTCTTTGCTAGCCATGATGTATACAACGACAGGTATAAACTACGGGATAGTCGAATGGGGCATGTTTAGTATTTTAGCAGTGGGTGTGCTCGCTTTGACATTTGTACAAGCAGATACTTACTTACCCTTAACCTACATGACCATGATCTTACTGGCATTCATCATTTATTCCTGGAATACCGGGATCGCAATGTATAGACTCTCTGTGATCACTTGGTTTGGAATGTTGTTTGCTATTTGTGGTTATATATTATCTAGTTATAATATGCTAAGTAGACAAAAGTGGATATTATTTACAGCTGCTGCCAACCTATTGTTTTTCTACTTAGCGTACTTGAAAGTATATATCTACTATCCAGAAAGTACACATAACTACCTAACCAAGGTAGCATGGAGTAGCGCGTCGTTTGCTTTTGCAATATTTTGGTCATTTATAGCTCGAAATGCTTTCAACAAGCTTGTTGAAAACAAACTGATGGACAAGCAAATTTTGAATATAAGTGCTGTCACTGCCACAGTATTCTTTACAGTGGGGCTATTGTTAGCAATAAATTCTGAACTTTATACTATAGTTTTCGCTGCTGTACTCACGATTGTCAGTTTGCTCAGCACAAAGATAGAAAAAGCAACGTTAGGTCAAATTACTCTTGCCTTGCTTATTGCGTTTTCTGCAGCATTTGTATTTCAATACAAATTAAATTCATATATTTTTAACGCAAGACCAGTTCTTTACTATGCTGTGCCAGCTTTGCTGCTCGGGCTGTCTTGTAGGTTTTTTAATAAAAATATAGAAGAGCATTACGTCTCTATAGTAGAGGTAATGACAATGTTACTGCTTATAAAGTTGGGTACAACCCTAATAGAAAACACGATTGTTATGTATGCTAAGGACATTACAATTAGCAAAAAATATTTGCTATGTGGATTAAATATTAATTTCTATTTATTGCTTGGGGCAACGTTTACAATTTTAATTGGCAAACGTTATGCTAGAAAAACATTTGAAATAGTCGGATTAGCCTTAATTGCCTTTGCAGGAATAATGATTCTTAAAAGTTTGATTATACTCCTAGATATTACTCTATCCGGGGCAAGTATAGGTGAGACACCAATATTCAACGCATTATTACTCGCGTATGCCCTTCCTGCATTTTGGCTGGTATTATTAAATAAACAGATCTGTCAAGACTCTCCACGCAGCAGTACTGAAGGATTGCTACAGTTCTGTTCCTCTCTATTATTCTTTGTTTGGCTTACACTGTGTGTGCGCCAATACTTTCACGGTGGTAATTTGTTGTCAGGAGCGCCAAGCACAAGTTTAGAAGTATATGTTTACTCAATAGTATGGATCTTGCTTGCTATAATTATGTTGATTTTAGGTGCATACTATCACAGCAAACAGTTACGGCTATTGTCATTGGGTCTTTTCATTATTACAATATTCAAGGTATTCTTATTTGATGCAGCTGAATTAGCAGGTATTTTAAGAGTACTTTCATTTTTAGGTCTTGGTGTCAGCTTGATTGTTATTGGTTGGTTTTATGCACGCTTTATATTTAACGAGCACGATGAGAATAATTTACAGAAATAAAATTATTGTAAAAAGAATAGAAAGGCGTACGCGCAGGTCAAGAGAATATTAGTTATGCATGCCCGTAAATTTCTGATGCTTTAGCGGCACATATAAAATCATTCTGCGACAGACCTTGAATAGCATGGGTAGAATAACTAACCTTGCAAGTATTATAACTAACGCTTAGGTCCGGATGATGGCCAGTCTTGTGCGCCAACCATGCCACTGCATTTACAAAAGCCATAGTATGGTAATAATTTTTAAATGTAAAATCACATGTTATGGTGTCGCACTCAGGATTAAGTTGCCAGTCTGTAAGAGCAGATAATAGCTCTTCACATTCTGTTCTGGTTAAAGGCAAAACACCGCCTTCGCAGGGTTTACAGGTTTGATTACTTAAGATACTTCTATTTTTATTCAAAAATAACTCCAATGCATGCCTGTGCATACTAAAGGTAATATACAGTGAACATCTTTTAGCATCATAGCCTTGCTGATATAGGCTGCGTAAAAGTTCTGCTAGCTCGCGTGGTTTGTGGGCTAGCCGCGAAAATTGTACCATTTAATAGAGCCGCGGGTGCTTTATTTTGAAAAAATAGCCCTGGTCTTTGCCTATAATTGACCGGGACTTGCAGGTTAGGGATCACGGTATTATATAGTTTGGTCGGAGTGCTCCAGCCTGGTGCAGCGCGAGTCCAGTTTGAATCTGCTAGTATATTATACCCCGGCACATTTTTAGGATAGTGTGTGATAGATCCACATGCATTCCAATTTCCACAAACTCTACCATCATGTGTTATTAAGTGAAAGCCATTCTCGCTCTCAAAGAAATACGGATCTTCCGTATTCCAACTAAATGAAACTAAAGGCCCTTTGGTATACTTTGCATCTGCTTCCCAAATAAATTTATCTGCTTTTAACTTTAAAAGCCCAATCGCTTCTTTGTTTCTAGCAATGCGTAGAGCCAGCATTCTATAATATTGTCCCTGTGGATCTGGGATAAGGGCACCGTAGTTACTTGCGTAGGAGATTAATGGTGCTGGATTCACCATGTTTACTAAGGGATTAGGTACTTTATTTTTCAAGTTTACCCAATTAAACTTGGTGTTAACATATTCGTTTCTATTTGGATAACCGTTTATATTGGTCACAAAAGTTTTTGAACGCAATAGCGCAGTGATTTCTTTTTTGACCGCATCTTCATTAGTCGCTTTTAGCTCTATATATGCAGCGTGAGTTTCCTGATCTACAGTGCTTACTGGAAAACGTTTTGCCCAACCATTAGTGCAAATGGTGTTGTTTGGAGGACCAAAATATGCTTTTGTTAGGCGATCTGAATTTTTGGGCCGTTGCATGATTGAGTAAATTACTAACGCATATTTGATTGTACTATCAGGATTACTTGGATCTGACAGTTTTCTTTCAACTGTCACTACAGCATTATGATTCCATGGCACATCTTCTGCTTTATAACCAGGGAAACTGCCAAATCCAACGTAGCTAATTGGTTTCCAAGGGCCAGAGATATTTGCTGACTCCCAGATCGCAGCCGTGGAAGTAGAGGGCCAACAAGATAAACCTTTACTATTAGTAAATGACGCCCCTACAAAAAAGTAGGTGCCATCACCCTCGAGTATGCTGCCACCCCATGTAGGCATTTCAGCAGTGTATATTGCTTTATTGTATGCTTCTGGTGAATCCGGGATAGGTATTGTATTCAAGTTGCTGCATGTAGCACCATTCCATCCAGGTTCGCATACGCATTTGCCTTGAGCCGTGTCGAAGGAACCTAAACAACTACATTTGGACTGGTTTTGATCGTTCATAAGATCCCCCATAGCAATACCATGTTGCTGATACATATACAGACAATGCATCTTTACTCAAAGTTAAATATAGCAGATATGGCACATTAGCAAAGTAGTTTGTAGATCAACTGCTTTTTTTAGGTTTATGTGGGTCTACATCATCGGATGTAATTTGTTCGTGTGATCGTAGATGAGAAAAGCCTTCTTTGAACTTGTTTAGTGTTAGCTGCAAATCTTCTTGCAATTGATGTGCTGCTGCACGTTCGATTTTGTCTTTGTGACGTTCTAAATAACTAAAGATTACTGTTAGGAGAGATGGTAGCAAGCGTATAAACATTGGATTAGTGACTACTTGTATATAATGGGACATATCGTTAGTAGTTGGTCCGGCATCGCCTTTATGATCTCTACTAACGTGTTTATTACTTAGATACAATAGTAAAGAAAAAAACATAATTGCTAGCACTAAAGCAAATATACCCAAGCCATCAATGTGTGCATATATCGAATAGAAAAGCGCGACTAGAAAAATAATTATTGAGAAAGTAAGCGCTTTAGTCGCATATTTTTTTTCGAGATCCATAGTCTAGCACCACTAAAAGCAATCGTTATATTCGTATCGGCAAATAGACATATTGCTTTAGTGATGCAGGCAAACCTTAGTATGGAGAGAGGTCAGCTATAGGAGCGTACATTTCCTTTATTGTGGTTTGCAGCTGGAAGTTTACGTCTCGGCGGTGCGCTTCTGTTCTCGCCACTAGTGCTGCCAGGGCGTGCGTTTTTGTATTCGACACTAGTCTTACCAGAGCGTGCGTGTCTGTATTCTCCACTAGTGCTGCCAGAGCGTGCGCTTCTGTGCTCACCGCTAGCGTTGCTAGGGCGTGCGTTTCTGTATTCGCCGCTAGTGTTGCTAGAGCGTGCGCTTCTGTATTCACTGCTATTATTGCCAGAGCGTGCGCTTCTGGTTGCGCTGTTAGTGTTGCCTGGGCGTGATGTTGTGCGTGCACGGTTGTGATGCGGTCTTCTAGTTGTAGTAACTTGTATTGTTTGATCTGGTTCATAGCCAGGTAATATCTTTTTAGCTATAGTCTTTTTAGTGAATTTCTCAATATCGCGTAAATATTCTGCTTCACTACTACATACCAAGGAGATAGCATTACCAGATTTGCCCGCACGTCCAGTTCTACCAATTCTATGCACATAGTCTTCCGCGATATTTGGTAATTCATAATTGATGACATAAGGTAACTGCTCAATATCTAAACCGCGCGCTGCAATATCAGTCGCTACCAATATTCTTATCTTGCCGGATTTGAATTCTTCTAAGGCGCGCGTGCGAGCGCCTTGACTTTTATTGCCATGAATTGCTGCTGCTGTCAAACCATCTTCAATTAATTGTGCGCATAATTTATTCGCGTTGTGCTTAGTGCGGGTAAATACCAGAACCTGTTGCCAGTTATTAAAGCCTATCAAGTAGGATAATAATTCGCGTTTACGTTTTTGATCAACTTGATATACTAATTGAGTCACAAGTTCAGTGCTAACATTGCGCGATGCAACTTCTATTAATTTATGATTGCGTAAAATTGTGTTTGCTAAAGTTTGTATTTCTGTAGAAAGTGTTGCGGAAAACAACATGTTCTGCCTCTTTTTAGGCAATAAAGCAAAGATTTTTTTCACATCATGAATAAAACCCATATCTAGCATGCGATCAGCTTCATCCAATACTAAGATTTCAACGTGTGATAAATTTACCACTCGTTGATTAACCAAATCTAGCAGGCGTCCTGGAGTTGCAATAATTATATCTGTGCCACGCTGCAACTTACGAATTTGCGGCGTAATATTAACTCCACCAAAAACTATTTCTGAACGTAATGTCAGATTGCGGCCGTAATTTCTTACGCTCTCTCCTACTTGAGCTGCTAATTCACGGGTGGGGGTCAGTATTAATGCGCGTACCTGTCTGCTCTGTGCTGTGTGATCTTGCTTTGAATTTAATAATTGCAATA
>DALYEH010000058.1:0-5636 GCA_031972715.1 Gammaproteobacteria bacterium
CCGTTTTGTCGCCCTCGGCACCACTTAATTAAAGATCCACGTTGCATGAATTCATAGTGCAGCAAGCGCGAGTGCGATCTTGACTCGCTCCATCCTTGGAGCTCGCCTTGGCGCGTCATAGCCTATGATTTTAATTTCTTTGTATTATCACGGACAGCAGTTGCGTCTTGTACGGATAGAGTAAATTTTTCTCTCGTACCATATTTAGGATGTACGAATGTATCCACTAACTCATATCCGGCATCACGAAATATTTTAGCTGTACCATTTTTTGGATCGGCGGTACCAAAAATTGTATCAAAAGTCTGATTTTTGTTAACGTGATATCCATTTTCACGCAAATACGGTGCCCAATAGTATGAATGAGCTACTGTTACTTCTGTCCCTATACCTTTACGCCAATGCTGCTTGTCGATTGCAATGCCAATTTCGGAAGTATTTGTCACCGTTGAATCCATCATGTCAATTTGACCAAAAAATTCTCCGGTTTCTTTGTCTTCAACTGTAAAAAAGCTAAAAGGATTTTTTATATACCACAGTTTACAAGCTTCATCATATCGATTTTTAATTTCAGCTTCTGGCAGGGGTACACCACATTCATACAACCGCATATTTTCAGCATCGCCAAACAATCTGTTAAAATAATCTATTTCCAAAGGTTGCTCTTTGCGCGCCCCTTTTTTACTCACTTGTTGTCCAACAGAGAACATTAAGCAGCGATTGGTGGTAATTGAAGCTGCAAGTGTTTCTTCAGATGCTTGACCCTCAGTTTCATACACTTCTACGACACTAGCAGCATAGTCTTTAGTTAAACATCTTCCAATTCCATCTATTTGAGTCAAGACGTCTTTAGGCACTTTATATCCCTCACTGTAAAATTACGCACCTTTAATAACATAGAGTATTGCAATTATCAATTTTGCTGTATTAGTTTGCTAGTTTATTATACTAAGCCTCATCTTAAAGGTGCGCTGGCATTTAGCTGCGAAGAAATTAATGGAGCTGTTGCGTGTACTTGTAGAACAATGCCAGCGGCGCATATTGCGAGCATAAAGCTTGAGTATTTACCTCCTGCTTGCCGTTGTAATGCCAATTATGGGGAAGCCTGTTAGAGGTATTGAGGTATGGTTACGCTAGCTCTAGCTCTAACTCTCACAAACCAAGTCTGTCGCAGGCTGCCGCTATTTGCTCAGGAGTAGCTGTGGGATCGTCAAGCAATGCGTTAATGTCAGGTGTCAATCTACAAAGTGTATTGTCTATTTCGCCTTCTGTGACAGCTGGATTGTCTAATAAGCTATTGACTTGCAGAGTGCTATCAATAAATGTTTGACCAGCTTGCGCCATTCTATATAATTCTGCATCTCGATTTTGACATAAAGCCTTGATTGTAGCCTGCTGCATAAATTCTTCAGTAAAAAAGAATAATAAAGTATTTTTGCTAGATTCCACAAAATCCAAATAAGCGTTATCTTGCGATGTACCCAGTCTGTAATCCTCAGCAATTTTTGGCACGAAATGCGCTAAAGGTTCTGCTTCCCAGTGAAAGCCAGTATTATTAAATTTAAAATCATACCTTCCAGAAGCATTTAATGCATAGCTGGAATAATTGTTACCTTTGAAGAAAGTTACTTGCTTTATGCAGCCTAATAACGTTAACACGTAGGCTAAATCAGTATCCCGTGCAGGATAGGCATTCTCTTTCTTAGTTAAAGCATCACAGGCAAAGCCTATAAAATCTTGCATAAAAGTTGGTGCCGTGCCTAAAACAAAATGTGCAAAATCTGTGGTGTTCTTGTATCTGGCATCTTTTAACAACTCTTTAGCATATAATGTAGAGTCTTCGCTATTTACATCAAGATTCACATTTTGCACATAAGTAGCAAATGCTGCTTGTAATGTTTGCATGCTTGTAGGATTTTGCGCCATAAAGTCTTTTAAGATTGTATCATTTAATTCTGGCTCATCTTGATGCTGTGCATCTAGATACGTGGTACATGCAAGCTTAAATAGATGTGTAATTTCTTCATTTGTAACGTGCTTGGCATCATCGACAGCTTCATTATTAAAAAATCCATGAAACTCAGCACAAAGTGTCTCTTGAGTTGTAGCTATGTGCTGCAGGAAAAGTTCATGATTTCTACTGTCTTGATGATTTAAATATGCGCGTTCAGGAGCAGATACCTGTAAAAGGTTGTTTTGGCCCTCAATACTTGCAACAAAACTCGCATACAAAGTTTCTAGGCCCTGTTTAAATATATTAATAAAGCGTCTTACCAAGCTATCATTTAAAGAGTCCGGTGCGTCACTAGCTGCGAGCATACCTATAGATACTAAATCGAAAACTTTATAAAAAGGGTTTCTTGCTGTCTTATCGGCTAAGGCACATGCTGCGAATGCATGTTTTATGGCTGCTGCTTTTGCTGCGGTAGGACGTTGTGGGTATTCATTGTGTGTGATTTCTAAAGCAAGTTTGTATTGTGCTATAAATTCATTATCAGGTGCAGATGCTGCATAATATAAGTGCGGGCGGTCAATTATATCGTCTACAAGCGGCACTAGGGATGCGAAGCCACACAGATTATCGGTACCGATGGATGGCGCCCAAGCTATGTGAGTTGCGGTTTGCTTCTCTTGTGATGCTGGCATGTTAAGCGCCTCTTTTATAGGTTATCTAGCTACCAATATGACACGAACAGCTAGGTATGTCAATACCTACACCATAATCAGTACATACAGATTGCTAAAATGCTTATATGCTAATAAGATTAAAAAATGCGTATATTAATCATGGCCGGTGGTACTGGCGGACACATTTTTCCGGCATTAGCTGTTGCTAAGCGCCTAATAGCACAAGGGCACATAGTGCATTGGCTTGGCTCGCGCTATGGTATGGAAGGAGAAGTTACAGCGGCGAATGGGATCCCCATACATTTCATTAAGGTACTAGGTTTGCGTGGTAAAGGGCTGCGCACTAGACTGGTGGCACCCATACATTTATTACGAGCTTTGCTGCAGTCCTTATTGGTGATGCATAAATTTAAGCCGGATTTAGTGCTGGGTATGGGCGGATATGTCACAGGACCTGCTGGCATTGCGGCCTGGCTTTCTGGCATAAAACTTGTCATACATGAGCAAAATGCCGTGGCAGGTATGACTAATAAAATTTTAGCCCGTTTTTCTTATAAAGTAATGGAAGGTTTTCCGCATAGTTTTCCTGAGAAATTTACAACATTAGTCACTGGCAACCCAGTACGCGAAGGCTTTTACCAAACGCAGACTCCACATAGCCGCAGAGCTAGTGATAACTCAAAGTTAAAAATTTTGGTTATTGGCGGCAGCGCTGGTGCGCGTGCTTTAAATAACTTAATCCCGCAAGTTCTACATCTTTGGCCAGATGCTAACAAACCACAAATTTGGCATCAGGCGGGTAAGAAAAACATTCTAGATGCGGAAAATGCCTATAAAAGCAATGGTTTTGATGTGCGCTTTAATGATCCTGAGGCTACAGAGATCAGACTAGTAGATTTTATAGAAGATATGCCCGCTGCATACCGTTGGGCAAATATAGTTATCTGTAGAGCAGGCGCTTTAACCGTATCTGAAATTGCGGCTATAGGTGTGGCTAGTATTTTGATCCCATATCCTTATGCTGTAGATGATCATCAAACTAAAAACGCTAAATATTTAGCCGATGCCGATGCAGCCGTCATCATTCAAGAGCGGGATTTAGATCCACAAAAATTATGCCAGATTTTACAAGATCTATATGCCGATCCAGCAAAGTTACAAGCTATGGCGCAAGCAGCACAAAATAAGGCAAAACCTGAGGCCTTAGATGTGGTGCTATCCAATTTAACTTAAATTCTAATCATGTAGTGTATCCACACACACACACACACACACACACACACATAGCATTATCGTAAATAAATAAAGTTCAATTTTGGCACTTTCACGTTTTTTAGTGTCTAATAAGTAGTTGCTATATTGGGCTAAAAAGTGTAATTGCACTGAGGTGTTTATGCCAAAGAAAAGATCTGATTTAAATACGTTTGAACGCTCTAAGGCGATTATATTGCTAATCTTCCAGCCTTTGATTGATTTGCCTGAAGATACAATAATACGTATGAAACCCCATGAAAAAGCAGCGATGCTTGACTTAACTAAATTTATCAACAAACTAATTAGTCTTCAAAAAAACAAGCGTACAAAAACACGTCATGGGTACGTAGATAATAGTGCCGATGATGATGCACAATTATACCAAGAGTTGCTAAATTTTGTTCCAAAGATACAAAATTATAAAAAAATGCACGCTAGATATTGTGGCAACATAGACATGCGTCAAGATAGAGAGCAAATTAAAGAACAACAACGCAAAGCATTCTCTGATTTTGAAATACGTGTCGGTCAAGCATGCCAAGGCTTTATACAAAATTTACTAGACAACGACTTTGACCGCGCTAAGATTACCATACTACAAGACACTGTAAACAAGAATCTGCATAAAAATGCAGTCCAGACTGTCTCTTTTGCACAGCAATCTGCTGCGCAAATAAAAAGAGGCTTAATAGAATGTATACAAGCGATATGTGCATCGGATGCAGAGAACTCATATAGATACGACAAGAACACAGGAGCACTTGCCAGACCTGTCAATGGCAAATTAAAGACAGTATGTGCTTTTATGCCTCCTGCGCCTCCTAAAGCGAAAGCAGAGCCAGAGGCAGGCGTTAAGCTTGGCACTATGAAGTTTAATGATTACAAAGATATGAAGGTAGCATTTCTTGCTGCTGCGAAATTATGTAAAGAAAGCGCAGAAGAGCCTAAGCTAGATATACGCGGTTTTGAATTCAATTTAGAAACCATCACTAAACCTGAGCAATTAGCAGGTGTATTCTTAGCATATAATGAAGTTTTTAATGCAGACTACAAAGCAGGCGAGCAATATATTACCAATGATAATGCTTTTCTAAATTCTGCAACATTCAAAAAAACAGAAAAACTAGACAAAGTTCTACAAAGATATGATAGGTTCGATTTTGAAAAATGGCTAGATGCTAACGCTGCAGCTAATCAGATTGCACAGGAACAGTTGCCATCACTAATCCGCGCACACACAGTATTCATGCGGCATTTGGACACGAGTTTGAGGCTGCAGGAAAGAGTAACACAACCAGCCGCAAGAAGCCGTCTTGGACGACCGTCCTAACAAAAGAGACCTTGCAAATTTGACCAGCACTCTACAATCCAGCTCGTACAATATCCCTCGCTAGCTAAGATAGCCGATTCATTATACAATTAGCGCAAAACTTTTTTGGCTGAAATGTTGGCTTTCTAAATTCGGAGACGTGCTTGGAAACTGAAATGCGCAGGATAAAATCCATCCATTTTATTGGTGTTGGTGGCGTTGGTATGAGCGGTATTGCAGAAGTATTAGCAAACCTTGGTTATAAGATCTCCGGATCAGACGTGCATAAAAGCGCATATACAGAGCGTTTAGCCAGTTTAGGTATTGAAATAGCTTATTCGCATATAGCTGAAAACGTAGCCACGTGCGATGCGGTTGTGGTTTCCTCTGCTATCTCTGCGCATAATATTGAATTAGAAACAGCGCGTATACGGCGCATCCCTAT
>DALYEH010000058.1:5757-8130 GCA_031972715.1 Gammaproteobacteria bacterium
GTACGCATGGTAAAACAACAACTACTAGTTTGTTAGCGACTATTTTTGCCTTGGCGAAATTAGATCCAACTTTTGTGGTTGGCGGCAAGGTCAATAGTTTCGGCTTTAATGCGAAACTTGGGCAAGGAAAATATTTTATTGCCGAAGCAGACGAGAGTGACGCATCTTTTTTACATCTGAGTCCTATGGTTGCCGTTGTTACCAATATTGATCGCGATCATATGGAAACATATGATGATGATTTCAACAAATTAAGTGACACATTTTTAGAATTTATACATAGAATTCCTTTTTATGGTTTAGCTGTATTGTGCATCGATGATCCAGCAGTTCGTAACATATTGCCGCGTATCAGCAGACCGTATTTAACATATGGCTTTAGTGCTGATGCGGATATTCGTGCCTTAACTTGGCAAGCGCATGGTAGGAAAACCGAATTTACTATGCAAATTCCAGGCGAAGCGCAGCCAGTCACCATGCAAGTAAATCTCAGTGGTAAACACAATGTTTTAAATTCATTAGCAGCTATTGCTGTAGCACTTGATGCAAACATTCCATTAGGCTGTATAAAAGATAGTTTATTGCAGTTTAAGGGTGTTGGACGTAGATTTGAAATTTTAGGAGAGTACGAACTAGGTGATAAGAACATTATTTTAATGGATGATTACGGACATCATCCAAGTGAAGTGAAGGCTGTAATAGATGCAATTCGTGGTAGTTGGCCTGGGCAGAGATTGGTCATGATTTACCAGCCACATCGTTATAGTAGAACTAAAGCACTATTCGAAGACTTTGCAGTAACGTTGTCAGAAGTAGACGCTCTCTTAATGTTAGAGGTATATTCAGCTGGTGAAGCCAGTATTCCTGGCATAGACAGCCGTGCCTTGTGTGGTAATATTCGCAGCCGCGGACAAGTTGATCCTATATTTATTGAAGATCCTCAGCAGCTTCTATCTGTTTTACAAGGCATGCTTCAAGACGGTGACATTGTGCTCACACAAGGTGCCGGTAATATTGGTAAAATTGCTAAAGAGCTAGCACAGCAACTTGTTGAGTGTGTAGTATGAAATTAGTCTACACGCTATTAGTGAGCGTTGTGTTGGCGTTTAGTAATATATGCCTGGCAGCGGTAGCACCTGAGCTTAGCAACAAAATTACGCACATGATTAAAAGTAATTTGCCGGATGCGACAGTTGGCGTGGTGGTACAGGATGTGGCTACTGGTGAAATTTTATATGATTATCAAGGCACCAAGAATTTTTTGCCTGCCAGTACTATCAAGCTTTTCACAGCTGCTGCGGCACTAAAAGTCTTGGGTCCCGCATATACATTTGAAACCTCTGTATACTATAAGCCTATGACAATTGTAGATCATGTACATCAAGGTGATCTGGCACTAAAATTTAGCGGAGATCCAAGTTTACAGCTTGCCAATTTGTATAGTTTGTTACAACAAATCAAAGACGCAAAGATTCAAAAGATCACTGGTGATTTAATTATAGACGATAGCATTTTCACCGGACCGCTCTGGGCTTTAGGTTGGACACTAGATTCCACACCGTGGTATCACGCAGCACCGGTGGCAGCGATCATCATCGATCGTAATCAGTTTGGGATTACCTTGATACCTAGCCCTAAAGTTGGTGCCAAAGTGAATGCCAAATTAGATCCAGCATATCCGGGAGCTAAATTTAGAACTTTGACTGCTGATGTGCAAGCTGTAACGTATGAGGCAAGTGAAAATTTATGTCAAATTCTGGTCGATATAGATGAAAAAAATAACGTCGCCTTGGGTGGTTGCTGGCCAGTGGGTACTGAACCCATACACTTACGTATGGCTATAAAAAATCCCCGTTTGCAAGCCACGCAATTTATAACTGAAGCTTTGGAAAAATTAGATATTAAACTACAAGGCAAAATTGTGTTCGCAAAAGTTGCGCCTGGTATGGTTAAGCTGGCGCACCATTCCTCAGAGCCTTTATATATTTTACTAAGACCTATATTAGCTGAATCTAACAATCTGTATGCAGAAAGTGTGATTAAAACCTTAGGCGCGAATTTATACGGTGAAGGATCCTTCAAGACAGGATCTGTAGCAGTGCGTAAAGTTTTAAGTGACATGACAGGGATAGACTTTAAATCTGCGCGTGTCTTGGATGGATCAGGCGAATCTAGATACAATTTAATCACACCACGTCACTTAGCTCGTTTGCTATATTCTATGCAACAGGAACATTTATTAGCGGGGCATTTTCGTAATGCTTTAGGCATGTCAGGTATGAACGGTACTTTGCAGAAACGCTTTAAGAAAATCCCTCTAATACAAGCTAAAACTGGCTCTGTGAATGGTGTTTCCACTCTAGCTGGGTATTT
>DALYEH010000059.1:0-6913 GCA_031972715.1 Gammaproteobacteria bacterium
CGCACATTAGACAAAAACCATGGTCAAACTCTGTGATAGGGTTTAGCTGTACCCTCTGTTCGTGTTGTATATAAACTAATGCTGATTAAATTAGAGGTTGGGGAGAGATATAATGGGTTCAGTGAAGCAGATTAACGGTATCGTGAAACCTATTAAAAGCTACAAATCTGCGTTTGTTGAGGAGGATGTGCGCGACGAAGAATTACCTCCACAGATAAGTGATGCATATACAGATGTCACGCAGATTTACTTAGGTGAAATTGGCTATGAGCCATTGCTAACCCATGCTGAAGAAATTAAGTACTCTAAGGCGGCACAGAAAGGCGATATTGTGGCCCGGGACAAAATGATCAATGGTAATTTACGCTTGGTTGTGAAAATTGCTCGCACTTACCTGCATAGAGGCTTACAGTTATCAGATCTTATAGAGGAAGGTAACATAGGTTTGATGCGCGCTGTAGAAAAGTATGATCCAGATCTAGGCTATAGATTTTCTACCTATGCTACATGGTGGATCAAGCAAGCGATAGAGCGCGCCATTATGAATCAGTCGCGCACAGTACGTCTACCAATACATATGCTTAAACGTATCAGCAAATGTTTGAATATGGTGCAAAAATTAGCAACTGATAAACATACCCCAACGGTTGCTGAAGTAGCCGCAGCTTTACATCAACCTACAGCAGATATCGGTGAATTACTACAGTATACTGAAAACACAATTTCTATGGATACACCAGTTACAGAGTTTAACCATCCACTACAAGATGCTTTACCGGATACCATTGCGATCAATCCAGAACTAATCTTTCAAGAGGAAAGTTTTCATAAACACGTGATTGATTGGCTAGATAATTTAACAGATCAACATAGAGAGGTTGTGGTGCGTAGATTCGGTCTGTTAGGACATGATGCAGAAACCTTAGAAGAAGTAGGAGACAGTTTAAAAATTACTCGTGAAAAAGTGCGTCAGATACAAATGGACGCTCTAAAACGTTTAAAAGAGATGATCAAAAAAGAGGGTTTGGACGAGAACGAGTTATTCTCAGAATAGCCTTAACTCACGACTCTAACAATTCGCAAAATTATACTATTATCCATCGTATACTTTACAGTCTAGTAGCGGGAAAGTTGTTTTTAGTAAAACAACTTGGTAAGATGCATAGATCTACAGAACAGAGACCATGAATTGTGACAATAAAATCCCCATACCAAACAATTGGGCAGATATTACAAGATTTAAAAATTGCCTTTAAAGCAGCCACTGCAGATCCAATTATATATGAGTCGAAAATAGCTCCAGCAGATTTAATTGAGTATCTATTGAAAATATTGCAAAATAATTTTGGCGATACCTATAAGTACGAGTATGAAACTATATATGAAAGTATTGTCTGCAAAAAGGCTCTCTCTGTTTACATAAACGTATTCGATGGCTTGCAGTCTGTGCTAAATATAGATAATGTTTTCAAAATAGCTGCTTTCTTGGAAAATATTCAAACTGCTCTTGCAATGCGCGACACAAATACTGTAAATCTTAGGCTGGCGCTAAAGCATTTGGATGAGACTACAACATATAACTATAGATATCCTTCATATGAACTCGTAACTCAGCGTAGCCTACTAATGGATATTTGTAGCGAAATCGCGACACTTGAAAACTACCAGTCACTATCAAATGACAACTTTCGTGTATTCGCTGACTGCTTGTTGGGTCCTGAAAGAGTAGTGGATCAAGATAGAAAAGATTTGTTGTTTACATACATGGCCCCTACTAATACGAGTACTATCATTTTAGAGCAACAGTCAAGGACTGATCAATCTGGAATCACAATAGAAGAGTATGATCCATTAATACAGAATGTTACTTCTGGGAGCGAAGAAATGGAATTGAATGTTAAAAAGGTAAAGCTCACAAGTGCAGCAGATGAGGAGGAAGAACGCTTATTGCAGTTAGCGATCAAAGCATCCTTGGAGACTTTAGATAAACCTCAAATTGCAGAGCCAGTGCCCTCTAATGATGTTTATAAAAATGTGCAAATATCAATTTTGCAAATGGCCTTGATGGGTATTGATGAGTCAGAATGCTTAAGCCTTATGCAACTTATTCAGGCATATCTTGTAGATGCTGATTCAAAGATAGCTTCTACAAAGTTTTACGTAAGCCTACGTGAGTGGGTTAGTAAGAATAGTATAATTATCAATTTTGCAGGTATTAACAATTCAGAGAACGAGCTAAGCTCAGGACTGTTAGCAGAGATCCTTAAAGCAGTGTATGATGATTATTGGAAGGCAATTTCAATACAGTCTTCTTATGATGAGGACGAAGAGTATGTTTATAGCGCTCAAGAAGATAGCGGTGAAGAAGAACATAACAATGAAGATGAACACAGTAATGCACATCGATTCGGTGCATGAAGAAACGCGATGCAGTAATATCTTTGCAAAAAGATGCAAAGTAAGCAATTAGCAGCTTTGTCTGGGATCCTTATAGGCAGGTTTCGCTAACACTAGCTGCAGACACATGATATTTCTGTTCAGGAATCCAGCTTCGCAATAACTAAAATAATATTCCCACATACGCATAAAATATTCATCAAAGCCCAATTTAGTAATTGCAGCTTGGCTGTGTAAGAACTTGCTGCGCCATTTGTTTAGGGTAGTAGCATAGTCGTAGGTTATATCCTGGCAGGATAGAATAGTAAGGTCGGTGTATTCAGCCAAGCATTCTACAATCTTGCGCATACTAGGCAGACAGCCGCCCGGAAATATATACTTTTTTATGAAATCAACTTCATTTTTTGCACGCTCATATTCATCATCTTTGATGGTTATACATTGCAATGCAAATAAGCCATCATCGGTCAGTAGGTTGCTACATTGCTTGAAATATTCTGGTAAATATTGGTAACCTACAGCTTCTATCATTTCTACAGAAATGAGTTTATTGTATAGTCCAGATAGCTGTCTATAATCTTGTTGTAAAAGTTTGATTTTATCTTGCAATTGCAGGGCGCTAATCCTACTGTTAGCGTATTCATATTGCTTTTCTGAGATGGTCGTAGTTGTCACTGAACAGTTATAATGTTGTGCAGCCGCTATAGCTAGGGCGCCCCAGCCGCTACCAATTTCTAATAAGCGATCGCTGCTTTTAAGTTGGAGCTTGTCTAATAGCTGAGTAATTTTCTGTTGTGCGGCTTCTTCTAATGAAGCATGTGCATCTTTAAAAACTAAGGCAGAATAGCTTAGCTGGTTATCAAGAAATAATTCAAATAAACTATTACTTAGATCATAGTGCGCTAATATCCTTTGCTTAGCATTGCGTACGGTGTTTGGGCTTAATGTATAAAATAGCGATTGTACTATTTTGTAAAATACACTCAAAATGCTGCGTTCGGATTTCTTGACCAGATTTAGGTTTTTTGCAAATATTAAAAGTAGATTAGTTATATTGTCTACCTCGACAAAACCATGCATAAAACTTTCTGCAAAACCGATGCTGCCTCTTAAAAAGACTAAGGTATAAAATTGCATGTCCTGTACTATAATACGCGCGCTAAGTGAGCTCTGCGCTGTACCAAAGTTTGCCTCACCTAATGGGTCCGCAATTCTTAATATTCCAGTTTGCAACTGTTGCATTTTACTAAAAATGAATTTTCGCATGCAGCGATCTTTAACGCTTATGTTTAAACCTTTGTCGTAGGTTGCTTCAAAAGTTTTCATTTAATTCTTCCTTTGCGCATGAGCATAAAACGGTGCTTTTTTAAGGTACAAACCCAAAGCTTGCTTATATATTCGTAGATGATTTACCAGTGTAGCAAAAGGATTAGTTAAAGCTACAATTAAAATATTCTTAGCATTAAGATTGCGTCTTTTAAGATTTATTGCAGCGTAAAATACTGGCTGCTGCTTAATGCATTCCATTCTAAGTTTAATACTGCCACTAGGAACGTATACACTCCAAATGTATTGCATGTCTAGAGGTAAAAAGGGCGATACATGAAACGCTTTCTCTAGTTTTACAATGGCTTTGTTCTGTGAGTCTATTTTTTCTACGTATACATGTCTCTCATTCCAAGGCGTATTGTTCACTTCTGCTAGCAGATAAATTAAGCAATCATTAGCATCGTAACAATAATAGAAACTAACAGGATTGTAGCAATATCCTAGATATGATAGCTGGGTCAGAATGAAGATTCTTGCGGGCATTAGAGTGTGATTGTGTTTTTTCAAATTCTTTTCTACTTGCTCTCTAATAGAGCCTTGATCTGTAGTCGGAAGATAGTTTTTCCTATAAAAGGAAAGCACATTAAGCTTATCATAGCTTATAAATGGAGATTTTTGGCATTGGCTAGGAATATCATCTATATCCAAAAAAAACATAGTGAGTAAATATTTAAATTTATGTTTTATAGGCAATAGACGACTATGTACTAAAAAACCTGTATATATGGAGTTTTGCATAGTATTTCCTTGTCAATTGCATTGACTACGCGTATGGCGCTATTTAAACCATCTTCATGAAAGCCGTATCCCCAATAGGCGCCAGCATAATAAATGTCATGTTGATTAATTTCTCCCCATTGCATTGTTGCTTGTAGAGAATCTGCATTGTAAATTGGATGGGCATAAATGTATTTAGCAATAATTAGGTCTTTATTTATGTACTCATCTAAATTAAGGGATACACAATAAGTGGTTTGACTGTTAATGTTTTGCAATATATTCATATTATAAGTCAGATTGGGCAATTTATTATTGTTTAATAAATAGTTCCAACTTGACCAGGCGCGTTTTGCTTTTGGTAGCACACTTGTATCTACGTGCAGGGTAACATTATTGTCTTGAAATTTAATTTTACCTAGAATCTCTACTTCCTCTAAGCGTGGATTCGCTAGAGCTTGCAAAGCTTGATCTGCATGTGTAGCAAACACAACTTTATCAAAGTCTTCTTGCATGCAGGCAGTTTTTACTCTAACCCCGTTTTCTAGTCTAACAACCTCTAAGACTTTTGAATTAATTGCGACTATAGCGCTCATTTTAGCGCGTAATTTTTGCACATAAGAACTTGAGCCGTTTTCTACAGTGTACCACTGTGGTGCCTCATTCAGACTTAATAAGCCATGATTATTTAAAAATCTAAACAAAAAATCTACTGGAAATTTTGCGGCCTCGGCTGTACTTGTGGACCATATTGCAGAGATAAGAGGTAAAATATAGTACTGCGTAGCATAGGTACCTATGGAGTGAGTTGCTATAAACTGCTCTAAAGTTAAATCTGAGGGGTGTTGTAAGAACTGCTTAGCATGCTTATTAAATCTGCTAATATCAGCTAGCATTTTAATAAATTTCACATTCAGTAAGTTCTTTCTCTGTGCAAACACGGTGTTTAAATTATGTCCAGAATATTCAAGGTTGCTTGCCACATCTTTTACACTAAAACCCATGCTGGACGGTTGTAAGTTAACATCTAGTTCTGTAAGCAGGCGTATGAAATTAGGATAAGTACGTTTATTACAAACTATAAAGCCAGTATCTATATTGTGACTACCACACGTGTCATGTACTTCCACCGTATGTGTGTGACCACCTAAATAATCTGCTTCTTCAAATAAGGTAACTTCATATTTCCTGCTTAAAAAGTATGCGCAGGCTAATCCAGAAATACCAGATCCAATTATTGCTATTTTCATTTCTTTTTTATTAGCTTAAATAGTAGTATATTTCTTAGACGGTCTGGCATTATAGCTAAAATTTGCAAAATAGTAATCAAAAGCCAAGGAAACTTGATTTCAGATTTTCTTTGCTGCATGCCGCGCAGGATAATATTTGTAGCCTTTTCAACTGATAATAAAAGGGGCATAGGAAAATCATTTTTGGCGGTTAGTTCTGTTTGTACAAATCCTGGTGTAACTATAGAAAGCATTATCTTGCTGCCGTATAACTCAGCTTGTAAGGTTTGTAAAAAATAGTGTAAAGCAGCCTTAGATGCTCCATATCCTTCAGCACGAGGCAAGCCTACTATATGTGCAGCACTTGATACAGCTACTATATAGGGGCGTGTAGCGCCTGTAAATAATTGTTTACCATAACAAATACAGTTCACAACTCCCCAAAAATTTGTATTCATATTATTGTGTAGTGCGTTCAGATCTAACTCAGGCCATTCCACATACTCACAAATGCCGGCATTGAGGATCATAGTGTCTATGTAAGAATGCTCTATTTTGATCTTATTGCAAAATTCTTTCACTGCGGATTCATTACTAACGTCTAGGGTATAAGAAAATAAATGTTCTGGAAATTGTGACTGTAAGTCGTTTAACTTTGAGGTATGTCTGGCCGTAGCAATAATTTTATTGCCTTGAGCCAGCAATTTGCTAGTTAAAGCATACCCTATACCTGAAGAGGCACCAGTGATCCAGATTACATTGTTTGTTTTATGCATTAATTGTAATGGCCGTATAGTAATGTTAATAAAAGTAATGGCTTAATATTATCTTAATTTATAATTAAATACCATTCATGGATTACAATTATGACAATGTTCAGGGGCTGCTGCTAGCATACCATCAGATCTTGCGACCTTGATCTTATACGCACACTTAACACAGCCTAATATCTGCTGTTTAACTAATTCGGTAGATAGGCCACAGCAACTACATGGCAGACCGGTTACTTTATCTACAACGCCAAATCCAGGTAAATTACAGCCTGGGCAATTAGTAGCCAAGCGTTGAGCCATATGTGCAGCTAGGTCTGCTATTACAACCATGCGCATAGGGTTAAATTGGGCTCGCATGTCAGTTTCTATATAAACTTTTCCATCTATGGATTCTTTCTGACACTCTTTATACACTGCTTCTAAATCGTTAGCTTCTTGCAAACCTTTGAAAATTGGCTGATCCTTTTT
>DALYEH010000059.1:6923-8059 GCA_031972715.1 Gammaproteobacteria bacterium
TCCTTTTTAGACCCATTAGGACTCATAATAACAGCATGTGATGGAAAGCTTACCTTGCTGACAAAATCCCATAGCTCATCAACCGTATGTAGCACGCGCATTGAATAGTTCGTTATATTACTAATCGTGGAGACGTGTAACTCAAAATTATTAAGACGATCGATAAAGTACAATATTTCATGGTCGCAAGGTATAAAAGGCATATATGGATGCGGTCCAAAACTGCCTTCACTGGCTAGTGCAAATTGTATTACATTGCTATGTTTATCAAAAGGGATAAGACATTTTTTACGGGCGCAGGCGAGAGCTGAATCAATGCGTTCTATCTCTCCGCTAAAAGTACCATATTTATCAGTATCAACTACATACTCTATAACTGCGCACTGTAAATAATTCCAAAAGCTTGGGCCTATTGCTAGCGACTTTGCATGCTTAGTCGTGAGTATTATAGATTGTTTGGCATAGTTAGGCATTAATGCAAATTCACTTGATACCATGTTAAGTCCTTGTTTAACATATACACATTCATTGTATCTGGTTCTATTTGTGCTAATTGCACCCAACCGTTACCAAAGAGCTTTTTTAAGTGCGGCTGGGTCGCAATTACATTTTGCACTACATGCTTTTTTGCATAGATTATAGTAAGTAAACGCATCGGTTGATGATATTGCGTATCATCATTTATATAGACTGATTGCAGAGGTAGTCCTGTCATTAAATCACTTTGATTACCTTGCATGCTACCAAGTTTGCCACAGATATTTGCTGTTATTTTGCTACCACTTCCGTATGCACTGTTGTCTAGAGTTGAAAATAAATACTGAGTATTGATCCATTGCGCTACAACCATAGGGCCGTTAAGGATAGTAGTTAATACGTCACCATCACTGTCTTGAGTGTAATCATAGCTATGCAAAAAACAACGTCCTTCTAGATTCAAATCAGCAGTTAAGTAACGAGGACCAACTATAAAAGCTGCATTGCGAGCTAAACCCCATTCTGGGCGCACTTGCGCCCAGTCTTGGGAGCGTGCCACTGTACTGCTTATTGGATCCTTATGCTGAGACTGTGGCTGCAACTTTGCTAGACGCTGCTTGGCATTTGAGTATCTTGCCTTTTCAAGATTATTCTTTAGT
>DALYEH010000060.1:0-7400 GCA_031972715.1 Gammaproteobacteria bacterium
ATGAGTATGTAACTAAACATAAAGATAAACAGCATACACAATGGCATTAAAATGAAACTGATTTGAATACATATTGCTGCTAAATTATTCTTAGTTTTAAGCATCGCATAGACAGCACCGCACATTCCTAATAGCAACACATGATGCATGCTACTTAAGTATGCGCCTATGTCGTATATATGGCTGCTGATTGTAATTTGCTGTCCATTCCAATATACAGCTTGTTTACAGAGAGTTAAAAGCTGGGTGAGCGCCCAGGTAAAACTGTGTTGTAGAGCATTATGACAAGCTTCTCCAACGGGCAGTAAGAAAAATAAACATAATAGAGGCATAAACAAAATGCTGCTGATTTTTCTACCAAAGTTCATAAGTACTATTGCGTATAGCATAGTTATGCTGGCTATCTGCATTGGCAGACTTAGCTCTAGGATAGTGGCGAATAGCCATATTGCAGCACAGAGTAGCAGTAGTAATAGTCCTAGGCTGCTGTAATGGCCATGCGCGCGCTTGAGCGCTTTACTTTTTCGTGTGACCAGCAAGAGTAATGCAGGCGCTACTAAAAAGCCTTGATAATCGTAGCCGCTATGCACGTAGTGTTTGAACATCATCTGTAATGTGGGCCAGAATGCATAAGTCCAGGCAATAAGCAATAATAAGCTAATTAGCTTGGGATTAAGTATTTTGTTACGTGTGGCAAAAGCCATCCCTGATCCTTGTATTTTAGTGAAGGTATGTTTGTATTTTAGGATAATAATTCAGCTGTGTATGTCTGTACTTGTATTGTATGTGACCAGTAATCGTTTGGCCAGCCAGCCTTATTCTTCAGGTGAATAACAAAATCATTTGGATTTGGCAATTGCTCCCATACCGAAGGTAAAAATGTGGCTCGTCGGCCATGATCAGACAAAATTAGACCATGGATACCAGGTTTTAATTTTGCAATAAGATCCGCTTCTGAAGTTACTGGCATGGGGATTGGCTTGCTTAACACTGAAATTTCTAGCTCAAGGGCTGCGAATTCTTTAAGTTGTAAAGGCTGGAAACGAGGATCTTGAAATGCCGCCTTAAACGCATTGCTCGTGACATCTACGATCAATGGTTGTGTTGCAACTAGAGAGCCGATACAACCGCGTAGAGCTTTATTTAGATGCAAAGTCACGAAACAGGCACCAGGCTCTAGTAGAGTTTTTGGAAAATTGTTTAGTTCTAGAGGGGGCGGCGCATGCTTTTCCAGTCCATGCGCTATGCTATTACGGGCGGTATTTAGTAAAATTTCTTTTTCCTGCACATTAAATGTCATATCTAGCCCTTAAGTAAAATAAAAAGCGCCGTAACCGACTACGCGTTGTTTGTCGCCAGCCGTATCCCCTGAATTGCGTAGATCTAAAAGCTTGGCTTGCAAGTGTAACTGGGCTGCGGCAAGCAATAAGCCCTTTACCGGTAGGCGGCCACATGCTTGGTTGTCGTGTATTGCGTTGGGGTTTAACTGTAATATTGCTTCACTTGTAGAGCGATCTAAGCTTTGCGCAGTAGCATAATCATAGTAGTGGCTTAAATCAGAACTGATGACTATTAAAGTTTCTGGTCCACCCCATAGTTGCTGTAAAAGATTAGCTATATCTGTAGGATTTGCATTCCCAACCACGCATGGTACTAGCATAAAATCTTGCAAAATAGTTTGCAAAAATGGCAAATGCACTTCTAAGGAGTGCTCCATGTTATAGGCATTTTCCAGCACTTGCACAGCTGGTTGTTGCAAAGCAAGATCAATGCTTGCGGTGTCTATAGGTATAGTACCCAGTGGGGTTGCAAAATATTGCATACGAGTGACTGCTATACCTAGAAAGCCTAATCTGTGTGCTGGACCTAACAATACGACTCTTTTAATCCTATCTTTATTCGGAAGTAAGGTTTTATAAATTGTTGCTGCAATTGGTCCAGAATATATATAACCCGCATGCGGTGCTATTATTGCCTTTGGTGCATGGGTCTCGGTTATAGGTGCAGCAGCAAGCAAATTGCTTACATTTGCATGTAATACTTGCTTATCAGCTGGATAAAAGATCCCTGCTACGCAAGGTTGTCGTATAGAGTTTGCATAATTCATGTAAAGCCCCAAAACGAACAGACTATAATTACTTACTATAGCAAACTTAATGTATTAAAAGGGTGGATATGCAAAGCGAAGACTTACCTAACGACCATTTCCCGACGAAGTATTGGCATAAATTAGAAGATGGTCGGATCCAATGTGATGTATGTCCGCGTGCTTGCAAACTGCGGGACGGACAGCGAGGTTTATGTTTTGTGCGTGCCTGTGAAAATGAGCAAATTGTATTAACTACTTATGGACGTTCTAGTGGTTACTGTATAGATCCAGTAGAAAAAAAACCTTTAAATCACTTTTTACCCGGTACTCCAGTGCTTTCATTTGGTACAGCAGGGTGTAATTCAGCTTGTAAGTTTTGCCAAAACTGGGATATAAGCAAATCGCGAGAATTAGATACTTTGATGGACCAAGCATCACCAACACGTATTGCGCATGCAGCACAACAATTACAATGTAACAGCGTAGCTTTCACATATAACGATCCAGTTGTATTTATGGAGTATGCAATAGACACTGCGCTTGCTTGCCATGCTTTAGGGATCAAGGCAATAGCTGTGACCGCTGGCTATCAATGTCCAGCACCACGTGCGGAAATGTATCGATATATGGATGCAGCGAATGTAGATTTAAAAGGCTTTACTGAAGAATTTTATAATAAAGTAACTGGCACTCATCTGAATGATGTCTTGGATACATTATTGTATCTTAAAAATGAAACTAAGGTATGGTTTGAAATTACAACATTGCTAATTCCAGGTGAAAATGATAGTCCAGATGAAATTGATGCGGAAACAAAATGGATATACCAAAATCTAGGCACGACAGTACCTTTGCATTTTACTGCCTTCCATCCAGATTGGAAAATGATGGACAAACCGCATACTCCTACAGAAACTTTAACAATGGCACGCAACATAGCTTTGGATAACGGTTTAAACTATGTGTATACCGGTAACGTGCATGATGTAGCAGGCGGGAGTACCTACTGTCACAATTGCAAAAAATGTGTTGTAGCGCGTGATTGGTATAACATCTTGAGTTATGAATTGAATGCTGCAGGCCAATGCAACTTTTGTGGTACGCAAATACCAGGGGTATACGATGGACCTCATGGTACATGGGGTGCTAAGCGCGTGCCAGTCCGATTGCATAATATAGTTTAGCTTCATATCTCATTTGCATGAGTTATAGATTTCGGTACTGGTTTGCAAGGCTGAATTGAAAATAGTAAACTGAAGCAATGAATTTCCTGAACCGGGTCCTTTCAATTACATTCTGTATTTGTGCTTTTAGTTGCCAAGCTAAAGATACAAAGGAATTGATCCACTATCAGACTTATACCCCACATAAAAACGCCTCAATTCATGTTATCGCTGTAGATCCAGCGCAAGTGAATATTGTAGCGGTACGTGCACAAGATGTGGGTCAAGGCCTAATGACTGTAGGTAATTTAGCGCGTCACTTTGCAGCGTTAGCCGCTGTAAATGGTGGTTTTTATAGGGTCAATGAACAGCTACCAAACAATGGCGTACCGGCTGGGGTTTTAAAGATCAATAATTATTGGCACGGCATTTCTTATAGACCACGTGGTGCTATAGCTTGGCAACCACAAAGCAAGTCAGCCTTAATAGATATTATAGAAACTAATAGTAAAGTCATACTGAATGACAAAAGTTGGCCTATTAATGCTATGAATAAATTAGTCACAGGCAATAAAGCTGCTCTTTTATCCGATAGTTACATTGATCAAATAGATATTCATAACAATTTAAACTTGGTAATTTTAGACCAGCGAGTGCAGGCAGTTTATGATACTGGCAGTATTAAGGTGCCAACTGATGGCTATGTATATAGCTTAAGTGGCAATTATAATCATAAGTTGCATACAATACGTGCAGGCGATCCGGCAGTGATCGACATTAAAGTGCAGCCGCGCCTTGATCGCAGCAAATATAAACAATGGCAACAGATGTCTTTTATTGTGGGCGGAGGACCGGTTTTGATCCATAAGGGTCAAAAAATATTAGATTTTGCACAAGAGCGTTTAGACGCAGATTTCCTTACTGAAAAAAATGCACGCACAGCTATAGGGATTTTAGAGGATAAGCGTTGGATCTTTGTAGTCGCTGAACGCAGTCTGCTTGAAGATATTCAAGGTATTTCTATAACCGAATTACGTGATTTTATGCATAAATTAGGTTGTGTTGCTGCACTGAACTTGGATGGTGGTAGTTCCACGTCTATGTACATTCCAGATCAAAAAAGCAGCGTTATTATGGAACCCGCCGTTGCAGACGCGATTATGATCTTGCCTAGATAAGATCATGGTGAGCAATTTTAATTACACTATTAATATATTATTTTTTTTGTGCTGAGTAGTGCTACTGTTATCGGCTATTGTTGCTCCAGTGTACACTACTACTATCAACATATGACAAAACAAGAACCACACCGCATTAAACAGGGCTATATATGGCGCTAGCCTGCTAGACATGAGATTAGCGCTCAACAAAAAGGGCATGGAATAGAGCATGGCTATATTCATCAACAAACGTATGCTAATTCTTTGTCGTATAGTCTGCATGGTCGCTAAAATAGCTTGTAGAGGGTTGCGTTGCTGATCAACTACGAAAATACAGGCTAAAACGCCGTATGGGATCAAAAGTAGCATGGCAAACATTAATAAGCGCGAGTGATCTAGATTACTATTGAACATGGTTAATAATCGAGCTATTGGCCCGGCCGCAAAAACTATAAAAAATCCAGCGCTAATAAACAGTAAAATTAAGACTGGCCATCGTCGTAGCGCATGTTGATAACACATCATAGGAGTGTATTTTATGCCGCGCGCAATCCCAGTTACTCTATAGATGATTACTGCTAAATTCAGGATACTTAGCATAGATATAATAAAAGCCGTTTTGCTTAAAACCAGCACAGAGCCACTATTCTCGGGAGTAATCTGAATATTAGCGCCAAAATATTTAAGCAAAAAGGAAATAATTTGTACTGCTATGATAAAACCACCATCCATAACGGCTAAACCCATAGCGGCACGCATTATATCTGTGAGTTTGAAATTTAATTTGCTGGATTTATTAGTTTTATTTTGTGGGTGTTGGGGCGTATTGTTAGGGACTACCACGATCAACAAGCCTCGCACAAATGATTCACTTCATTAGCACGTAGCGCTTTAGCCATTTTATCCAATACACTATTTACAAATTTATAGCTATCTTCTGCGCCAAACGTCATTGCTAATTCCACTGCTTCGTGAATCACTACACGAAAGGGAATATCAAAACTATGTTTCAACTCAAAAGTAGCAATACGTAAAATATTCAGCTCAATAGGATCTATTTCATGTAGTGGGCGGTCCAAATATTCAGCTAATTCTGCATCTAATGTTACGGCTTGTGCAGCCACTGAATTAAGTAGGTGGATAAAGTACTCTTCGTCATAATTTTTAGGGTTGCGATCCGCCCTGTAGAATTTTTCCACATTTTTAATTTCGTCGTTCGCGATGCTCCATCCATACAAAGCCTGCATGGCAAACCGGCGGGCACGCTCACGACCTTTAAATGACTGCATATTCACTTGATTCATGGAGAGTATTCTAACATATCCATACTGGTTTTGCTAGGTGCTGTCCTGTACAGGTGTCTTTAGGCGCTCTATTTCAACGTTAAAGGCTTCTACGTCCTCAAAACGCCTATATACGGAGGCAAAACGCACATATGCCACAGCATCAAGGGATTTGAGCTCACTCATCACCCATTCGCCTATGAGTTGCGTAGAGATTTCGCGTTCACCAGTGGAGCGCAGGCGGTTCATAATACGCCTAATAATCAAATCTACCTCATCGGTGCTAACCGGGCGTTTTTCCAAAGCGCGTAAGATTCCGGCACGTATCTTGTCTTCATTGAATTGCACATAACTGCCATCTTTTTTTAATACTCGAGGCAAGGCTATTTCTACCGTTTCATATGTGGTAAAACGCGCTGTGCAGCTGATGCACTCTCTACGCCTTCTGATTTGTTGAGCATCGCCGCCAACTGCGCGCGAGTCAATTACTTTAGTGTCTACAGCCTGACAGAAAGGACATTGCATTCACATCTCCTTCGCATAGACCGGAAATTGTTTACATAGAGCAGTAGTGTTATTTTTGACTTCTGCAATTACTTTTGGGTTATCTATATTGCCTAATACATCACAAATCCAGTTAATAAGCAAATCTATTTGAGGCTCTTTGAAGCCGCGTGTTGTTACAGCGGGCGTTCCAAGCCTTATACCGCTTGTTACCATGGGTGGTAATGGATCGTTGGGCACTGAATTTTTATTTACCGTAATATTAGCTGTACTTAACGCCTGATCTGCATCTTTACCAGTGATATTTTTATCGATTAAATCTAACAAAAATAAATGATTATCGGTACCGCCAGAGACTACCTTATATCCACGCTGCATTAATCCATTAGCCAAATGGCGGCTATTATTTAAAGTTTGTTGTTGATACTGTTTAAATTCAGGAGTAGCAGCTTCTTTAAATGCTACTGCTTTCGCAGCAATTACGTGCATTAATGGGCCACCCTGCATGCCTGGGAAAACGGCAGAATTCAATTTTTTAGTAATTTCTGGGTTATCACGTGCCAAAATCATTCCGCCGCGCGGTCCTCTTAAAGTCTTATGTGTAGTAGTGGTAGTAACATCAGCAATATTTACAGGCGAAGGGTAGATGCCAGCACAAATTAACCCTGCTACGTGTGCAATATCCGCTAGCATGTAAGCACCGACTGAATCGGCGATTTCTCTAAACAGTTGCCAATCAGCTTTGCGCGAATATGCAGAAAAGCCAGTGACCAATAATTTAGGCTTATGTTTGCGGGCGAGATCAGCCACTTGATCATAATCTATTTCGCCTGACGCGTTTAAGCCATAATGCACTGCATTATAGAATTTACCAGAAAAACTTACTGATGCCCCGTGGGTTAAATGTCCACCCTGATCTAAACCCATGCCTAAAATGGTGTCCCCAGGTTTGATTAGCGCCATATATGCTGCAGCATTTGCCTGTGAGCCAGCATGTGGTTGCACATTTGCATATGCGGCGCCAAACAGGCTCTTGGCCCTAGCAATAGCTAATTCCTCTGCTATGTCTACGTATTCACAGCCGCTATAGTAACGTTTTCCGGCATAGCCTTCCGCATACTTGTTGGTGAGTATAGACCCTTGCGCGGCTAAGACTCGCGGTGAGGCATAATTTTCCGAAGCTATGAGTTCAATATGATCT
>DALYEH010000060.1:7410-8029 GCA_031972715.1 Gammaproteobacteria bacterium
TTGGAGCAGCTTTTTTAGTGGAGACTTTCTTCGTGAACGCTCCAGGAACCTGTTCTTCAATTAAACGCTTAACTTCTTCTAGTTCAATGTTGGCAATGGTTTCTGGAGTATATTTATTTCCATCTGCTTGCTTTCCTAATTTGAGCATCTTCTTTTGGAAACGAATGAATGGCCCCCATCTTCCATTTTCAATGGCAATTTTTTCTGCAGGCCATTGTTTAATAAAACGATTGGCTTCTTTTTCCATAGCTTCCCATAAATCTGGGTCGAAATCTGCTATTTGATCTTTGTGGCTAAACATAAGCTCTCCTTAGAACGCGGGATGTACGCCAGTCCATTCTAACCTACACAGTAAATATCGCAATAGTGTGCGGCTACACATGAAAGCCAGTTATATAGTAAACTGTGCTAAACTTATATGTATAGGGCGCGTAATCGCTATGAGTCTAATACTGAGGGTTCCTGATGTGGCCAAAAAGTTAACAAGACAACAATATTGGGAAATCATCATAGTAGGGATTATTTTATTCATAGTCGCATATCGTGTGGCTTTAGTATATGACTATATCCCAGATGAATATCATCCTAGTGTGTTGGCCGATGACGTCTATCATGTGAT
>DALYEH010000061.1:0-7740 GCA_031972715.1 Gammaproteobacteria bacterium
CTACTTCTGCTAAATTAGTACGCAGAATATGACCATATGTATCCGCTAGCGAGCCGAAGACGCGAGTTAACTGCATAGTTATAAAGCCATGCTGTTCCATAACTTCCCCAGCTTGATTGCCCTTTTTGCTAGGATTGTAACCTGGTAAGTTTAAAACATAGTTTTTTAGTGGATCTAAAATTTGTTGCGGGTATGTTTCTAGTGGGATCATTATCCCTGTATCACCAACAGGGAACTTTTTATCTACCACGATTGACTCTAATCTATGCAAAATAAAATAGTCACGTATAGTATTGGCATCTAGCAAGATATGCCCGCTATCGCGCATTACAGTCAAAATTTTCATTAAACTTTCTACGAAGTTTATTGCACGACCCTTCCACATGTCGCCGCTTGGATCACCAGCACCAGCATCCATCAAACTGATTACTAGTTGTGATAACATGCTTGAAGAACCATTGGCAAACGGATTCATCGTATTAGATAGCCGATTAGGTTGCGGTCCTACAACGTCGCGTGCGCCAGTCATGAAGTTTATTGTCAGTAAATCATCATCACGTCCCATTTTACGGACCATAGAAAAAACTTTAGCAAACAGACTATTATCGCCTTTACCGTCAACATAAATAAAACCGCTGCCATGCACTAAAGCGTTAAAGGCTAATGAGACTAAGGCTTCAGTTTTACCGCTACCAGTGGAGCCGAAAATTAATACGTGGGTACGCATGTCACTGTTGCTAAACCAGATCTCCTCGCGTGAATTGCGATCGTTCCCGAAGAAGGTTATACCACTTGATTTATTGGGTGCGAAACCACCTGGCACTGGATCGTTGTGATCTAGGGTTGAAGCAGATTGTGGCATTTTTACTGGTAACACTTGTTTTCTTGTCATTACAAATGCGCTCAAAAGACAGCAGATTAACATCATTAGATCCGCATAATGTGGCAAAATCCATGCCATAGAAATGGCAGTAAAAATGATAGTGAAGCTGATTATAGGGTTAGTAACAAATTGTGCAAAACGTACACCCATAGGGCGTGTATCACGCGCCACCATTTGCGAGGCATGTTCATGCTGCTCTTCTATACCACGAATGGTTACGCCACTAATTTTTGCTACCTACGTTCATTGTGTAAAGACGAGTAAAATTCTTCTACATCGCTGCGTGTTTTAAATTTTTTTTTCTCTAGGCACTTGCCGGTGCGTGGATCATCATACAAGTGACCATCTAGATGGTCAGTTTCATGCTGAAAGACGCGTGCTTTGAAACCATTTAAGACTTTCTCAATCTCTACGCCATCAACATTTTGATATTTTACTTTGATCTTAGTGCTGCGCTTAATATTGCCTACAGCTAGAGGTACTGAGAAACAACCCTCCCATTCGCATTGTTCAGATGGTGCAATTATTGCTAACGTAGGCTTGGCTTCGTAGCTAGGGTTGATAATTACTTCTAAGCCTGCCTCTGTATCGCCAGAAGGGCAATACAAAAATATACGTTTGTCTATACCCCATTGATTAGCAGCCATACCTACAGGATCTTCCCATGGGGCATTAGCTGCGATTAAATTTTTGGGTTGAATTGAGTAGATCATATCGGCAATGATTTGTCTATCTTCTTCGCTTAAGGGGAAAGATACAGGCGTAGTTTTTTTACGTAATATAGGATCAGAATAGTCTGCTAATTTTAATAACTTGGGTATGTAATTTGTATTCAAAATATACCGTCCTATTTTATTGTTTGCAAATATCCTGCTGATCACCAATATGTTGTTGCTTACGCATTTTAGCTAACTGCACTTGTTTATGTCGTTCACTAAAACGTGTTAACTGATCTGCGCTCAATTGTGCATAGCAATGTGGGCAATGAACGCCTGCGCGATATTGTGGTGATTCTTTATCTGTAGCAGAAAGTGGGTTTCTACAGCCATGACATTGATCATAACTGCCAGTGGATAGATCAGCTGCCACTGCAACGCGGTTGTCGAACACAAAACATTCACCATCCCATAGGCTTTCTTCTTTTGGCACTTCTTCTAAATATTTTAATATTCCGCCTTTAAGATGTACTACATGTTTAAAGCCTTGCTGTAATAAGTAGGCGGTAGATTTTTCGCATCGAATCCCGCCAGTGCAGTACATAGCAATTTTTTTGTCTTTTGCATCTTGTAGATTTTTGCTAACAAAATCTGGGAATTCGCGGAAAGTTGTAGTTTGTGGATTTATAGCATTTTTTAAGGAACCAATACCGACTTCATAATCATTACGTGTATCTATTACTAGCACATCTGGATCAGAGATAACTTTATTCCAGTCCTTTGCTTGCACATATTCGCCTACCAATTTATTAGGATCGATGCCAGGAACGCCTAGCGTTACTATTTCTTTTTTTAGTTTGACGCGAGTACGGTAGAAGGGTTGAGTAGCGCAATAGGATTCTTTGTGCTCCAGGTCTGCTAAGCGTGCATCAGATTTCAAATAATCTAGTAAACTATCTATTGATGCGCGTGTGCCAGCTACTGTGCCATTTATGCCTTCTGCGGCCAGCAATAGGGTACCCTTAATACCCAGACGGGTACAAAGCTGTAGTAAAGGGGTTTTAAGCTCTTTATAGTCGTTTAAAGGGGCAAATTTATATAAAGCGGCAACAACTATCGATGCAGCCACAACTATATTATTCATATTATTTCCTTTGCAAAAACGGTTAGGCTAGATTAATCACATATATGCTATTAAGTTGAGTATTGTAACTATGGCGAGTGGACTTGTCGAGCAGTACCATTAGAGGTACTACTGGCGGCAAGCTTATTTTTTAGTATGCAGGCGCATATGAGATCGTTGATAACATTAGTCAAATAACTGTCTCAGCTGATGGTGTAGTTATTTGCTAAGTGCAACATCTCGGGCAAGGCTTGTGGTTGTTCCGCTTGCTCCAAGTAATGCTGTGGGGATGCGGCGCTAGCTGGAGTGCCATGCAGCAGAATCTGTCTAAATAGCAGCGCGTTGTTATTAGTCTCGGATACAGGCGCTTCTGGGTCTACTAGCTCAGCGTAAAATACTTGTTCTTCTTCATCCGAGAGTGCATGTTCATTTGCTTGATTTATTTTATGGCTATTGGACGGAGGACACCACCTGATCCTACCATTTAGGCATATATCGTATATTGTGTAGATAGAATGTATCGTACTTGGTATAACCGCGCCGCCAACTGCATGGGTAGCAGCTATATCAAGCGCAGTATGCAGATTAGGTATCAAGCCGTACATTTGTGAGCCTAACAAAGCATATGTTACGGCAGCTGTGCTTGAATATGTGGTATTCGCTAATGCATTGACTACAGTGCCAAAAGGTGGGCAGGATAGTTTATATTGAGTAAAACTAATATTCCATAAGATTCTTGCTTCTGGTGTGGATGCAGGATTGAGGGCTCGCTCTCTTTGTGTAGTGCATGCTAAAATTTGTGCCGTTTGCAAGAGAATAAAACCAACCAGGTAACCTAATATAGGTGCTTGAATTGCAAAATATGAGGCATTATTTTTTTCACAACCCTCAAGTGCAAGATACGATTGATTACAATCTTGTGGATATGCATAAATGTTAGGATTACGCAGTTCAATCTCAGGATGCATAATAACATAGCCTAAGAGTGTGGAGGGTAATGGGGGCATGCATTGATAGAGGTTAAACCATTTTTGCACTTCTACATGATAAGGTTTTCTGTCTGGTTCATAAAGTTCAAACTCACCACATAAGCTTGCTTGGTTGAATTCTTGTATGCTTTCATCAGTGAGTACAAAAGGCATGAAACTTCTCCATGTATATGATAGTTGTGATTTTCACTCTACGAGTGTATGCATCCTAGTCACTTGAGTCAACATATTTTAGTGCAGGATCAATTTTCTTTTAATAAGTTTGGGGAGGTCAACAGTTTTGTCATTCTGCATTTGAATATAGTCAGCAATGCGCTTTATTAATTCGGCTGGTATTCTAGGCAGAATTTTTTGATTGTGATCTGTAATATAGATTTGTTTTGATGCATCAGGTCCTGTACGTTTTATATGTACATTACTTGCTGCGCTCGCAAATAGGTAGAAGGCATAACACATGCTCGCAGACATTTGTAAGTATTGTAAGGAATTTAGAGCATCATAATTGGCACATGATACCAGCCTTAGAGTACTGATGGTAATGTTGTGCTTGAATTCGTTTACTCCTGCTGCACCTATATTATTATGAGATAAATTTAGGGTCTTAAGAGATGTATTTGCAGCTAGAGCTTTCGCACCATCGAGACCTATATTATTGTTGCACAAGTTTAAACTCTGAACAGTATGATTAGATGCTAAGGCTTGCGCTCCAGCATCGCTTACATTGTTGTTTGATAAATTCAAGTGTTTAATAGACATATTGGTAGCAAGGGATCGGGCGCCAACAGTACTTATGTTGTTATCTAGTAAATTTAGTGTCTGCAAAATTGAGTTGTTCGCTAAGGCTATGGCGCCCGCATCAGTGATATTGTTATTTTGTAAAGATAAAGTGGTAGCGTATCTGTTTTGTGCTAAGGCTATGGCTCCAATATCACCAACATTATTGTTTGTTAAATCTATGTGTCTTATGGATGTATTGTGCACCAAGTGTAGTACATGTTCATGGTTTATATTGCAGTTTAATAAAGATAAGTAGGTGATTGTTGGGTGGTGTGTTAAAGCATGCATGGCATGCGATTCTATGCAGGCGTAAGATATGTGTAACTGCGTTAGCGCTTTGAATTGCGCTAGACTTGTAGCGAAAGTGTGCTGTATATGCATGTGTGTTAAATGTAGCTGCGTAATACTAGTGTTGTGACCTAAAATGTGTATGGCAGATTTAGCACTGCAATAGATATATAGGTGATTAAGAGTAGTATTTTTAGTGTGAAGCTTTACATCCATTTTTTGATTTAAATTAAATACATCATAAGAATGGGTATTAGTGGCAGATTGACCTTGTTGTAAAGATGATAGCGTAAGTTGTGTGATCGATTGTTGTTGAGAGAGAATTAAACTCAGCGCCACGACTTCATTTTCACTAAGAAATAATGAATTTAAATCTCTTTGTAGCTCATGTGTAATATTCTGGCACATAATATCGTGCAATAAATTGATAAAGGCTTTTTGTCTAGCACTAAACATAGTGCGGCACATGATACTTGTTTTGAGCTCCTCAATTGCACTTTTTGAGTTGCATTTTTTGAGTGACTCAATATATGGGTTTACCTGCATTTGCCAGCTAAAATGTAAAATGTCTGATATAGATCTTGGAGTTTTCTTTAGTTCAGCACCTATGATCTTAAAAAAATAATATGCTATTTGTAGGCTAATAGTAAGCACGAATGTGAATTGATGCATAACGTTGGGTTTTCAGCAGATATATTATTTAGTTTTTTAGCTTACCATGAGTCTGCAAATGTTGTCAAGGAGCGAAATAAAGCTAGCAGCATACGACTTAGAATTGTATAGCATATGAATCTCTGTATAATACTTGCAAAGAGACATGTAATGCTTTCCTGAACCAAGTAATTAAAATCTATGAAAAAGTTATATTTTGTATGTATGGGCAACTATTATCGTAGCCGTCTTGCTGAAGAGTTAGCTATACATTATGCAAACAAGTATGGCGTAGAAATTTCTGCCGATTCCGGTGGTTTATCTGATGTAGAGCATTCTAGTAATCCTGGGCCTATCGCTAAAGCGACATTGCGTTATTTAGAAGACAAACAGATCCAGCCAGTAGGCGCGAAACGTTATCCAAAGCGTGTGTGCAGGGAGGATGTATTTGTGGCTGATTTGGTTATCTTGACTGATCAAGATGAGCAGCATCAGCTTTTTATACAAGAATTTCCTGATTTTACTGGTGCACTGCTAGGTTGGCGTGCACGCGATCAGATTGATGATCCATGGCTGCAGACTCCGTTTCTAATTGATAAACATGTGCATGATTTGATTCAGAAACTACCTGACCTGCTATAATCATGTGATGCGAATGATTATTATTGGTAAAAACGAACGTGGCTTACAGTTCCAAGATCTTTTGGGTATGCAAGCTGTAACGGCGGTGAACAACTTAAAAGAAATTCCTCTGCAAGCATATGATGCGGTAATTATTTGTACTGCAAATGATAACAAGTATCAATGCGCGCGTTATGCTTTGGTAAATAAAAAGCATGTTTTTATCAGTGCACCGTTATGGGCGAGCAAAGTTACAGAAATTGCTGAGTTAGAGCAATTAGCACGTAGCAAGCAGGTTTTGTTGCATGTTAGTAATCCATTAAGATTTCATCCGCAAAGTTGTGCTTTGCAGGAATTAATAGCCAGCCAAGCTCTGGGCAAGATACAATATTGCAGGTTGGGATATACTTCTACTCCAAGCCAGCAGCATGATGGTACGATGCTGGATCTGATGCCATATTTATTAGATTTAGTAAATTTTTGGTTCCCCTTCGATGTCACGCAATATAATTTCACTTCTATTTATAAAAACATTGATGGTACGCATGCAATCATTGCAGATTTTTATGCGACGGTTCGTTTAGAGCTGGCAGCTAATTTTCTAGGCAAACAAACAGAATTACAAATTGAAATCTATGCAGATCATGATACTAAGCGGATTAGTTATCAACCTACGTTGTCTGATGTAATGCAGCAAGAAATCGATTATTTTATGCAATCGTGTAATGCTGAGCCTCTACATAGCACAAGCAGTGTTGCACAATGGATCTATACAGAACTTGATAGGTTAGCAAGCGAACAGATACTATTGGCTTGAACCTTGCTCAGTAGCAATATTTCCTTAAATATGGCATCTTAAGTGCAATTATAAGTCCCTTGTTTGGTTAAGATGGAATTAGCATGAGCATGCAAGTTAAGAAAGCAGTTTTCCCAGTAGCAGGATATGGTACGCGTTTTTTACCTGCGACTAAAGCATACCCTAAAGAGATGCTACCTATTATTGACAAGCCCTTGATTCAGTATGCTGTAGAGGAAGCAGTAGCAGCTGGTTGTACAGAATTAATTTTCGTGACTAGTCATGCCAAAAAAGCGATTGAAGATCATTTTGATAGAAATATTGCTCTAGAGCAGCATTTGTTGCAACGCCAAGATTACGCCATGATAGATTTAGTGAATAAAATCATTCCTGAGCATGTAACTTGCATATATATACGCCAACCACACCCACAGGGCTTGGGCCACGCAGTAGCTTGTGCCAGCAGTTTAATTAACAATGAACCTTTTGCGGTGATTTTGGCTGACGATTTAATGCGCACCGCAGAGAAAAATTGTCTAGAACAATTGATAGAAAAATACAATCAAACCTATTGTTCTGTAGTGGCTGTGGAACAAGTGGCTGAAGACGCCGTGAGCAATTACGGTGTAGTGGGCTTTAGCACACAAGAGTTAACCGGTGGTTATATAAATAAGTTTGTAGAAAAGCCAGAACCAAACCTAGCTCCTTCTAGATATGCTGCTGTGGGTAGATATATTTTAACCCCAGGGGTGTTTGCTTGTTTGCAAGCTATTTATACTAACAATAGCACACTTGAGATTCAACTGACCGATGCATTAGCGATGTTGTTGGCTACTGAAAAAATCTATGCTTTGGAGTTTAAAGGCGAGCGGTATGATTGCGGCAAAAAAACTGAATATTTCAGGGCTATTTTGGAATGTGCCTTGCAGCAGCAAGAGTATCGTGCTGTATTTGAT
>DALYEH010000062.1:0-5475 GCA_031972715.1 Gammaproteobacteria bacterium
AAACGTAAGATTGGATATTGCATAACTGATTACTCCAGAAATAGATAGCTCACAAACTATATTATTTTACACAATTAAATTATTTTTGCAAAAGAATTGCATAGAAAATAGTTATCTAGTTTACCAGCAAAATACGTGCGTGTTGCTCAAATTCTGAGCATTATTTGTTGTACACAACTTTAAGCACTATGATAATACTAGTTATTTCTATCTTACGCGTAATGCAATCGTCAGGAAGAGCATGTATAAGAAATTTTTGCCTAAAAAGAAGCATCTGACAGCACAGCAACTAAATTGGATTGGGCACAGGATCCACGACAGAAATTTATGGCACTTAAATAGCCAGTCTGTACCCAGAGGGGTTGCCATAGGGCTATTCGCCGCCTTTATCCCTTTACCCATACAAATGTTGTTGGCCGTCGTCGTATCCGCATTCTGCAGAGCCAATATCCCCATAGCTATCGCGTCTACTTGGATCACAAACCCAGTTACATTTATACCTATCAATTATTTTATACATGATTTTGGTGAACTACTCTTAGGAATGCAACATCAGGATATTTCTCTACAACCCATGATCTTAGACAGTGGCGTGCATAATATATACGATACTTTAGTCAATTGGGCGCACGTACTAGGCAAACCATTTATAGTCGCTCTACCAATAGTAGCGCTAGGTGCCTCAGCTATTGGGTATGGATTAACAACAGCGCTTTACTACGTTGCAAATTTGTTAAAAAAACGCAAATGATATTAATAGGATAGTAATGATGGAACATTCTTTAGCCAAATGGGCAATATTTTTAGGTATTGTCATATTCTTATTGGTACTAGATCTTGGTGTGTTTAATAAAAAAGATCATGAAATTGGAGTTAAAGAAAGTTTATATCTCACAGCTTTTTATGTAGTAATTGCGCTAGCCTTTTCACTTTGGATTTGGTATACACAAGGCATGCAAAGTACTCAAGAATACCTCACCGGTTATTTAATAGAAAAATCCTTATCATTAGATAACATCTTTGTAATTTCGCTAATTTTTAAAGCTCTGCATATCCCTAGTTTATACCAACACCGAGTCTTATTTTGGGGCATAATCGGAGTGATTGTGCTAAGGGCAATCATGATAGGACTTGGAGCAACATTAGTTTCTCAGTTTAGTTGGACTTTATATATCTTCGCGGTATTCTTGATTGTTACAGGCGTCAAGATGATGTTTGCCAAAGAGCATGGCGAAGATGTAGAGCACAGCAAACTTCTGCATTTTTTTCAAAAATTCTTCCGAGTTACAAAAGAATTACATGGCAATCACTTTTTTGTAAGCCTTGCAGATCCTAAGACTAAAGTTATGCAACTCTGGTGCACGCCGCTATTTATTGCACTATTGATGGTAGAATCTACTGATCTACTTTTTGCTGTGGACAGCGTGCCGGCTATTTTTGCAATCACCACAGATACTTATATAATTTATACGAGTAATATTTTTGCAGTTTTAGGTTTACGAGCATTATATTTTGCGTTAGCAGCAGTATTACCAAGATTTGTATATTTGAAGTATGCTCTATCTCTCATCTTAGTCTTTATAGGCTCCAAAATATTTATTGCAGACCTCTTCAATTGGACTAAATTCCCCGCAAGTGTTTCCTTATGGGTGACCTTAGGTCTGCTAGCTGGAGGGATCATTTCATCATTATATAGAGAGAAAATACTACAAGTAATCAATAGCATTAAAAATAGATTTTAATAAAAGGAATACATTTATGACTACGGTCACACTCAAAGGCACCCCTATTACCGTTAGCGGTAAATTTCTAGCCCCTGGTGATTACGCCCCTAGTTTTACTCTCACTCAAAATGACTTACAAGATATTAGTCTAGAAAATTTTGACCAGAGATTCTTAATTTTAAATATTTTCCCTAGCTTAGATACTAGTACTTGCGCCCTTTCAGTCAAACATTTCAACTCTGCAGCAGCGGATCTACCTGATTGTAAAATTTTATGTATTTCTAAAGATCTACCATTTGCTAGCAGCAGATTCTGTGAAGCTAATAATACTAATGTCGTAACTACATTGTCTGCTTTTAGAGCTACTGAGTTTGCCGCGCAGTATGGCGTAAATATCAAAGACGGCCCGCTGCGCGGTTTGTTGGCACGAGCTATTATAATCCTCAATGACGAAAGACAAGTAATTTACTCACAGTTAGTCTCTGAGATTACGCATGAACCAGACTATGACAAGTGCTTAAGTATAGTGGCAAATTACGATAACTAAACCATTAAAATAAATACTTAAGTTTAACTTCACCTATATAATCATAGTATCTACTACGCTTTTCATAATCAAAGCTAAAGCCAAGTTGCATACGATTTGAAAATGACATAGCGCAGTCTATGCCTAATTGCAGCGCTAAGCGTGGTTGCGCTGCATTAAATAATGTGAAGTTTGGGCTGCCTACAACAAAATTCATTGCTGTGGCTTGGCTTGGGTTTATAACATCATAAGTAACAAGAGCATGCAATTCATTTAAGCCGTTGGTCCAAGGATCTTCAGCTAGTGCTAATCTTATACCAGTACCAAAAGTTAAAGTGTTCTGATTTAGAGGTGATATAACATTTAACGCAGCAACACTACCACTTTCACTATATTCTGGCTGATGCAATAATGAGTATTGCGTAGAAAATAGATAAGAATATCTTAGAAAATCATTCAGATCTCTATAATTGCCTAAGTTAAATTTAATGCCAGCTAGCAAAGATCTATAGCTTGAATTTCCGCTTAAGCTATTGCCTGCAACATTCATTGGTCGCACACCAGTGTTCTTATTGGTAGATCCTACCATGGCCCATTCAAAAAACGAGGATTTTTTAAACATTGAGCCATACAATAGTGCATAATAGCTAAGGGTACGCGTAGTATAATTATTATGTGACATTTCATAAATATTTGCATTTGTCATGCCAAGAGCTAAACCTATAACCATATCGTTGTATTGGTTTGTATCTATACCAAGCAAACCACCAGATGCACGGATCCTATAGCCTGTATTTAAACCAGAAGCACTTTGCTCTTGCTTTGCGATATCACCCAAGCCTGCCAACCAGCATGATACATTGGGGTTAATATCACCTGCTACAAAGCCACTGCTATTTCTAACTTGATGCACAGCGTTGGCGCGCATTTCAACTTTCTGTAACATTGTGTTTTGCAATTTAGTGTTTGCTGTATTAGTGCTGACATTTGCAACCATTTGATTAAGGCTGTAAATTAATTCCGCTACAGAATCACTCTCATAAAAATATGAAAGTAGTTGCTGTTGTGCAGTGCTTGTGGTACCAGCTGCCATTGCATCTAATGCTGCGCCCACTTCTAGTGCATATGTGTTGGCGTCTGTTAATATGTCTAGAATTGGTTCGAATACTATTGATACAACTATGGCTGTAGGTGTACTACTGTGAGACCAGGTACTAAATAAGCCAGCAGTAGAAGGCAAATTAAATGTAGTACCAACTAAACTAACTGAAGATCCAGTAACAATATCCCAGCTATCAGATTGTGTGGCAGTGGATGTCACTGTTATCACGGCCCCATCTAAATTAGCGGCTCCACTACTAATAATGTGTCCAAAAGTTGAATGATTAACGATATTAAGACTTAAAGTTGCAGCGCCAGTTGTATTAGCAAAACTAGTTGCAGATAACACACCTGATGTACCAAGAGTCACGGCACCTGTACCACTAACTGCTCCAGAGGTGGCTGCACCTGTAACATTTAGAGTGCCGCCAGAATTGGTTATAGCATTGTTCAGGGTCGAAGCATTTTGCAACGTAATCAGGCCATTGGTAGCATTAGTTATAGTAGCACCACCACTTACGGCCACAGATGGACTTATTGTTATGGTACCATCATTAGCAATAGCTGCATTATTAGTAGAATTACCGGTTACATTTATGGTACCGTGATTCGTAATTGCATCATTATTAGTAGCACCATTAAAAGTCAAAGTGGCACCTACGTTATTCAGAATAGTCCCGCTAGATAAGGTTGCAGACACGATGCTCATCAGGCTATTATTCGTTAGCAATGCAGAATTTAAAGAATTACCTGTAATATTGAATGTTCCATTATTTACAATTGGCGTGCTATTGTTAGTGCTACCACCACTAAACACTAAAGTCCCAGTATTAGTCAAACTTGTAATACCAAAAGTATTATTGACAGTTAGAGAGCCGTTATTTGTACCTGCAGCTGTACCACTAAATGCTGCGCCTAAGGTGGCACTACTGCCGGAAGTTACACTAAAAGTGCTATTTATATTAGTAACAGCACCATTAAACGTAACACTGGTACCAGGATTGGCTATTGTACCTACTTGTATGTTTGGCACTTGATTGATAGTTGTGGCTAATGTTAAGGCAGGCACGCTATTGGTGTTACCAAACCTTAAGATAGCAGTACTGTTATCGCCCACTAACGCACCGAATGGCGTGGTATTAGTGGTATTAACATTTATAGTGCCGCTATAAGTAAATGTTGGTGATGGCTGGGTAAAGGTGCCACCGTTATTAATATTCATAGTGCCTGAATTGGTTGAAGTGCTAGCAGGTGTGAATGCCGCAGCGACATTTGTTGTGCCAGCATTTGTGACAATCCCAGATAGTGGATTATCAACATTTAATATACCAGGAGTACCTCCAGATGCTACTGTAATAGTACCACCAACACTAGTAAAAGTTGCAGGCACAGTAAAACTACCACCACTAGCGTTTATATTCAGAGTGCCCGTATTAGTGGAGGTAGTAGATGGTGCACAAGTTCCAGATATATTCACTATTCCAGCTGTGTTATTCAAAATTACACTAGGAAATGTTCCACCTGTAAAATTTAAAGTACCCCCAGTTAAGGTAACTGTACCAGTGCTTGGTAAATTAACACCATTGGCAGCTAATGTTCCAGCCGCAATAGAAGTGCCGCCCGTATATGTATTAGTGCCAGATAAAGTCAATGTGTTGGTGCTAGATCCAGATAATGCTAAAGCACCGCCAGTACCACTGATGTTACCAGCATAAGTACCAAGTGCTGTTTGATTGATAGTAAGGGTGCCCGCACCTAAGCTTATATGCCCACCAGAGGTACCACCACCAGATAGTGTACCTATGACTTGATTAAACCCCTGTAAATTAAATGAAGCGTTAGCGCTATTAGCTAAAACTAACGCACTATTCGCCGACATAGCATTATTAGCTCCAGCATTTAAGGTACCAGCTGTTACAGTAGTCGCGCCATGATAAGTGTTTGTACCAGACAATTCTAAAGTACCACCAATACCATTTTGCGTAATTGCTCCTGTGAGTGTATCTGAAAGTCCACCGCTTAAAGTAATGGTGCCAGCAGTATTGGTAATGTTTAATGTATTATTACCTAATACACCCGCACCATTCATAGTAAAACTATTGGTACCATTAAAGGTTGAACTGG